>JAYVXK010001033.1:0-11638 GCA_043785265.1 Myxococcales bacterium
AAACTTTTTGGTGAGATCACCGACGGCGTCGCGGACGTCGATCCACTCTTCGCCGCCTTCGTAGAGGTGCACGTTGCGCAGGCCGTGGGCTTGCACCACATCGATCTGCTTGTTTTCGCGCTCTCCCAGGTGCGCGTCGATCACCACGGTGCGGTTGTGGCACGCGTGAATGAGTTCGGATTTGTAGCCGTCCTTCTTGAGTGCGCCGATGACGCCGTCGAGCTGCCACGGCGTCGTGGAAGACGCAGGATAGAAGAAGTGCCAGGAGATGTTCACCTTGAGCGCGGTGTCCGCGTCCTTGGCGATGACCTCTTGATAGCCTGCGAGGTTCATCGCGCGGTGATAGTCCGCGAGGACGGTAGCGGGCTTGGTGCGAACGATTGCGACTTTGGATTTGGCCATGGGGATTCGGGGCGCTTGCAGTAGCGCAAACGTGAGGTTTGCGCCAGATGGCGACCGTTACGACAACGCCAGCGAACCGCGAAGAATATCGGTCTTCAGTTATGCTCTCTGGCCATGCCTGAGGTCGACCCCGCGCGATTCGAAGCCGCTGCCACACGGTTCGTGGCGTTCTTCAACGAACTCGGCCAGACCTTCGTCGAACGCGAAGAACTCCTGGCGCAGATCGCTCTTGGGTTGCTCTCGCGCGAGCACGTGCTCATGACGGGCCCACCGGGCACGGCGAAGAGCGGCATCGCAGCAGCCGTGCTCCGACGCGTGGTGGACGAGTCGAGTCGACTGCCGAGCCTCTACGCGCGGCAATTCACCGAGAGCACCGTGCAGACGGATCTGGTGGGGCCGATCAACTTCAAAACGCTGATGGACACAGGTCGCACGGAACACTTCACCGACGAAGGCATGCTTGGATCCGTGCACGCGTTTCTGGACGAAGTGTTCGACGGGCGCGACATGCTCTTGCGATCGACGCTCAACGTGCTGCAAGAAAGAGAGCTAAAACAAGGCGGGAAAACGACGCGCGGCCAGATCGAGTGCGCGCTCATGACGACCAATCGTTATCTGGCAGAAGTGCTCGAGGGTTCTCGCGAGACATTGCTCGCGTTCGTGGATCGCATCGCGTTCGTGTCGTTCGTGCCCAAGAGCTTCGCGTTGCCGCAGAGCATGCCGGGCGTCCTCAAACGACAGCTCGGACCGGCGGCGGCGTTTCGCGCGGACCTCACGATTCAAGATCTCGATGTGCTGCAGGCCGTGGTCGACGCTGTGCCGGTGCCGGATCAACTGTGCGAGTCTCTCGCGAAGCTGCTGGCGATGCTCGATGCGGAGTTGGCCGCGGCAGAGCGCAGTGATCCGCATTTTTTGCCGACGCGCTATCTCTCGACGCGCACGGCCGTCCGGCTCGGAAAACTTTTGCGCGCGGTCACCGTCTACGATCGGCTCTTTTACCGAAAAGAGCGCACGCTCGAAGCTGAGCATGGAGATCTCAGTGGACTGCGACTCTCCCTGCTTTTGGGGGGACCCCTGCCAGCAGCACTCGACGCTCTCTTGAAGCGAGAAACAGACGCGCGCGAACGTCGTCAGCTCGCGATTGTTCGCACGGAGCGAGAGATTTTCGAACGATGCATCGTCAAGTTGCCCGTGCCACCGTTGGGCAAGAAGAAGGCGCCGCGCGTAGACCGCCAAACATCAGACGATGTGGCCAAGCTGCGAGCGATGGCTTCGTCGCTCGATACGCAAAACACCAAAACGCTCGTGGCGACGACACTCAAACTTGCGCAGCGAGCGGATGCGCCGCCCCTGAGTGCAGCCGAGTCGACCAAACTCCTCGAAGCGGCCGTGGCGGAACTCTCGGCGCGTGCACTTCGTGCTGGGATGATGGCGCCAGGCTCGACTGGCGATGGCGACACGCTCCATATCGTCGAGAGTCTCCGTACACTTGCAGACGAAGTGGAGAGCGCGGCTGGAGCTACGCGCCCTGTCGCTCGCTGGCTGCGTGGACGAGCCATTGGTTTGATCGACGAGGCCGTGAGACTCGGGGCGACGCCGCGCGGGGCAGCACTCGATGCGGGCGTTCCGACCAACAGCGCTCACGCTTTGAAGTTGTGCGAACCGCTCATCGCGCGCGCAGAGCGGCTGTTTTCGGCCCGGAAACACCTCGTCGCACAAGGCGCCGAGGAGCCGGATGGGACTGACGCATGGATGCGCGCGTGCGATCGCTTGGAGTCGGACGTGGCGCTCATGATCGATGACGGGTTTCGCGCAGACGTGGAGCGAACGCTTTCGACCGAGGGCTCGGACCTCGAGGCTGTGGTGTTGGCGCTCGCCGGGCCCCTCGACATGCTCGACGCTTGCGCTGTGCGTCTCACTGCGCTCGCGCGCAAACCAAGCGCGATCAAAGCGCGTGTGACCGGTCCTCGTCTGCAACCGCTGGTGGCGGCGGCATTCGATCGCATCGCTGCACCCGACCGCGTGAAGCTCGTCAATCAGGTCCATCGACTTCTTATGGTGCTCGCTGCGACGAGTTTGCAAGGCATGCTCTCGACCAAGGACATCCTTGCGCTGACGGCGGGTGCTCTTGTGCGCAGTGCGAGCAGTAGTCCTAGACCGGCGGAAATGCCGCTCGATCGTGAGACGTATCGCAAAATGCGTCAAGTGGATCAGCGGGTGCCAGGAGCCTTCACGTTGCTCGAGATCGCGATCAAACTCACTCCGCGTTTGGGCAAAGATGGTTCGCCAGAGGCGGCCGCCCACGCACTCGCCGAAATCGCGCGCGATCTGCCAGCAGATGTCGCGAGCGCTGTGGCGAAGATCGATGCCGATCGACTTGACCGGTCCGTCCGCTTTTTGGAGCGCTGGTGGGCAGCGCTCGCCCTCGAAGCGGGCACACCAGCGGAGCGTATTGATTCGTGGAGCAAGTCGAAATTTTTTCATGTCGCGCACGACGAGCAGGCGCTCGCGCGAACCTCTCTCGAATGCAAACTCGTCGCTGAGGTGTTCCCCGACATGAGTGCGGTCGTCGATCGATTGTGCGAACGGCTCGCAGCGATCGAAACGGCGAGTGCGGAGGCGCTTGCGGTTTCGGCTCGCGAGCGCGGTGACATGGCGTGGACGAAGACGCTCTCCAAACGCAGCTGATTGATGGGCTCGCATGACGATCTAGGCAAACGGATCGAGCGACTGGTCGTCGATCCGGATTCGATCGATGTGCCGGTCGTTCGACTCATGCGCCCTTTTCTCGCAACCCTCGGCTTCACGCCCAAGGTCGCGATCGTTCGTGTGAGCGAGCTGCTCGATCACTTGAAAGTGGCTGCCGGCACCAGTGTCGAAAAGCCCGCGCGCGAGGAGCTTGCCAATCGGTTGGCGCTCGCGACCAAAGAGCTCGAAGCGAACGTACTGAGCGTGGAGCGCGCCACGGTGATTGGCAAGCGACCGCTCGTGTCGCACGCTGCGTGGTTGCGACGTCTGTATGAGGTCGTGGTGCGTGCAGAACGCGCGATCGCCGCGCCGTCCGACACTGTGGCGCTCGACACCGCGAGCGCAGTCGATCCGGTGCGCTTGCTGCCGCCGCTCGCGGTTCGCGGCGTGGATGCGGCGGCCAAAGATCCAGCGGACAGCGACCCGCACGCTGCGAATCTCGTGTCGGTCGAGTTAGGCGCGATCGACCATTTACTCGCGGCCGCCAACGAAGAAGGCGAGCTGCTCGGTCGTCGACGGCGCTTGCTCGAAGCCGCGCGACAAATGCTGCTCGAGTCGAGCGCGGCAGTGTCGCTCGATGCGTCCGGGGTCGATGCGCGACGAAAGTATCTCGCCAAAGAGATTGGTCGCGTCGATCGTTTGCAAGCAGCGGGGCTCGCACCAGACGTCGCGCTCACTCATCAATTGCGCGAGGCGCTCGCTCGCGGTGAACGCCAGCGACTGCACGCCGCGGTGGTCGCCATGCAAGGTCCGGCACTCGCTCGTGGCGACCACCAGACGGCACGACTCACTCGGCTTGCGATGACGGCGTTGTGGAAACAGGCTGATTGTAGGTCGAACAACGCGCGTGCGGCTTCAGCACGGAGGAGCGCTGACGATCTTTTTGGTGTTGGCTTCGGCAAACGCATCGACGCCGCTTACGAAAAGGGGCGCGCCCATTACGCGACGCTCGGTGCGACCGACGACCTGAGAGAGACGGCGGACACTTACCTGACGGACGGCGGTGTCTTGGAAACCACGAGCGCCGCAGTGATGGTCGATGGGTGCTTCGAGACGGGCGGTGCGCTCGTCCCCATGCGAGTCATCGAGCACGAGACGCGCGCGCGGGCCGTGCGGTACCCAACCAGCGATCTCGTGTTGCTTCCGGCCACTGGCCCAGACGAAATCGCCGATGCCGTGATCGATGATCCGCGCAGAATCATGCTCGATCTCGCCGCAGGGCGACTACTCGCGAGGCGCTTCGTCCTCCAAGAAGTGATCGATGAACCGCGCGCGGTGATGCAAGGCGAAGTGCGCGTGTACGTGCTCGACGGATCAGGGTCGATGATCGGACCGCGCGCGCGCGTGCGCGATGCGCTTCTTGTCGCCGAGCTCGCGAGCATCAAGCAGCGCTGTTTGGAACACGCAAAGGGAACTCGTGTGGTGCTGTTTTTCAGGTACTTCGACACGAGCATCGGACCGCTTACACGTGTGACGAATTCCGAGGAGGCAGACGCCGCGATGGTGGAGGTGCTCGCGACAGTGCGCACGGGCGGCACGGACATTCAGGCGGCGCTCCTCTCGAGCATCCACGTGATGCGCGACGCCAAAGCGAAGGACGCAGACCTGTCGCGAGGTCACATCGTGCTCGTCACCGATGGCGAGAGCCCTGTCGACGGCGCAACGGTAATCGCCGCGCGTGCGGCTCTCGGGATGCCGGTGGGTTTGAGTGTGATCGCGTTGGGCCAGGAAAATCAGGCGCTTCGTGAGATCGTCGTCCAACAGCGCGCGCGCGGTGAACGAGCATTCTATCACTTCGTTTCGGACGAGATGCTCAGCGTCATGGTCAGGGGCGAACTGGATGACGGACCTGCGATCCACCTGCCTGCGGTCAGCAGCGACGACGACACTCCTGAGCAACTCGCTCTCGCCGTGGGCGCTGTCGTCGACGAAATGGCTGCGCTCGCACGCGCTCGTGAGGTCGAGGCGATGGAGGCACTCGACTCGCGGAGCGCAGCAGAAGCGGAGCTCGGTCTTGCGGAGGGTGAATCACTTTCGCAGGGAGAGCGTGCGCGCGCGTATGCCTTGCATCGCGACCGCATGTCGCTCGTGACTCAATTCGACCGCTGGTTTCCGCCTCCGAATGCGGAGATCCATGGAGCGACCGAGACCGAAGACGCCGAGGCCGTCACCGTCGTGCTCGCCACCATTGCGGAGATCCTCGATGTAGTTTCGGGTAGCGATCTCGCTCGCCGCGCCGACGCCATCGACATGCTCGAGCGCCTGTTGCCGGACTCGCGCCTCTCACCTGCACGGTGGACCGAAGTCGTCGGTCAGTGCACGTCACAAGTCGCCGCTGGACTCTTCGCCGTGCGCAAAGCAGCCAACGCGTGAACCCGATCAGAAACCGATGTCCGGATCGCGATTGTCTTTCGTCTCGCTGCCACCCTTGGCCGAGCAAAGCGCGGCGAGCACGTCAGCCTCGCGTGTTTTGCCGTGCGCGCGCATGCTTCGAGCTGCAATGCATTCAGCGGGTTCTGGGTTGTTGCCGCGCCCCGCGAACGGATCGAACGCAGTGGGTGGGAGTTGTCGCGAAGATGGCAGCGTGTTGATGCCGACAGACGCGCTGGGTGCAGGCAATGCGCTTGCTTCGACCGCCTCGCGCGAATCGGGCGGAAGTTGCCCAATCGTCTTGTCTGGATTTTTGCCGAGGATGACCGCAGCGCAGCGACGGTCGTACCACTCGATGAATTCGGTGCGATTGGTCTCTCGCAACGCGCACGCAGCCTCGCAATCCGGGATATCCGCTCGACACGCATCTGCACGAGCGGGAGTGTCGACGACTGTGACATTCGCGGGAGCGGTTTTTGCGGTCGCGCTCGTCGCGGGCGGCTGTGGCGCGCATGCGACGAAAAACACCACCGCCAGCACTGCACGCATGAGGCGGAGCATTGTCGTTCGTAGCCGGCCTGTCCAGTGGTATCGCGTAGTACGGTGAGCGGATGAGGGGCCTCGCTATTGCTGTCATCGCAGCGTTGATCGCGTGCGCCTCCCACACGAAGACGCCCGTCTCTGGCCATGTCGAGGTCAGCGGCACCTGCGGGATGGACTCGGGTGGCGAGGCCGATAACAGCCGCGACTATGGCTACTCATTCGACGATGGCGCGGACCGTTCTTCGGTCACGCTGACGATCGAGAGCGGCAAGCTTTCCAAAGTTGGCCTCGAGGTCATCGATGTCTTGCTCACTCCGCAGACGTCCGAGTCAGCGATGGTCTCTCGCACCTGGCGCGGGACTGCGTCGCCCGGAGTTCAATTGGTGGTCGGAGAGTGGGTCACTGTGCCTGTTGCTCTTCGACGAGTGGAGCAGGCAGATCTCTTCGACGTGCCTCTCGATGGCGGGACGACACTCGGCGAAGCGGGCGCGGTCGTCGTGGTGAGAGTGCGAATCCTCGGTGATTCAGCCGAATTCGCGATCGGCCAGGCTGCACCGAACAAAGGTCCGTGCGCGTGGGGCCGTGCAGATTGACTGAGTCTACGACTGACTGCCCAAGTACAACTTGAGTGAGAGCGCCGCGGCGCGCCGATCGAACGGGACGGTCGACAATTCGTCGCGGCGCCCAATCGCGTCGAAGAGATCGGTCAAGAAAACATAAAACTGATCACACTCTGCGATCGCGCGCGCGAGGCGATCGGGATCGAGCAGATCGGACTCTTCGAGTGCAGCCATCGCTTTGAGGAATGGATCGAAGCGCGGGTAATCTGCCGCGCGCAGCAGCGGGTAGCCCATGGCGCGAAAGTAAGCGAGAAACTCCCTCACGAACTGCAAGGGCGGCACGCCCGTCCAACGCACCTCTCCGCCCTGCGCGTTGCGTGCTTTGTGTGAAAACGCGCGGACGATTTGCGCAAACATCCAGACGTCGCGACGCAATCGTTCGCTCAGCATGCGTCGGGCGGCGGCGTCGTCGAACACGCCTTGCTCGTCCAACTTCACGCCGAGCGACTTGCCCAAGAACAGCACCGCGTTCTGCAGCGCGGGTCTCAAGTTCTTCACGGTGCGCGCAACGGATGCTCGCAACGTTTCGATCGTTGGCTGTGATTCGGGTGCGACGAAATCGTGTTCGAACGCGCGACGCATTTCGAGCCGTAAATTGGCTGCGATTCCTTCGAGGGTGGCCTTCACTTCGAGCAGCCGATGACCCTCACCAAGCAGTGCGTTGTATTGGTCGCGCATCTGCGACGCATCGATCGCAAACACATCACGTTCGTATCCCTCGGCGAGCTCAGCGCCCGCGCGATGGCGCAAGTGGCCTGTGAGAGCGCGCGCGTCCGAGCGGAGCACGCTCATCACGACATAGACGACGCCCGTACTGCGACGACCGCCTTCGTTGGGATCGTAGACCGCGCTCTCGAGCAGCGACAAATATCGCAGCATGCGAAACAGCGCCAAAAACGAGAGCGCGACGAGTCTGCGCGCATGCTCGCCTGGCACGCTCCGCATCAACTCCAAAATCCGCGGGTGAGTGATGCGGTCGAACTCGGGTCTGAATTCGAGCGCCGAGAGCGGATTGAAATACGCGGAGCGCGAGACCTCTCGCTGCGCCACGCCAAGCATCGCGTAAAACATCCGAAACGGCACACGCTGCAGCTTCGCGAGCCCGCTGATGACCTCGACCAGATTGGCCATCCCATGACGCATGTGAAACAGCGACTCGGCGGGAGAACTCTGCGCATCTGCCTCGTTGGCGAGGCGTGACCGCGCTCGATCATCGGGCAACACGGTCTCGAGATATCGCTGGAACACGAACGCGCGATCGCGATCGAACAAGAGCGTCCGACTCAAGGTGATGACCCTCGCGAGAGCTTCGCGTGCGAGCGCGAGCGGTTCGCGGAAGTCTTGCGCGACGACGGGCGTGCGACGCGGCGGGCCTGGATGATTGCGGGGATTGGCAAAGCACGCGAGCCCCTTGAGGAGGACCTCGAGCTCGAACAGCTGATCGTACTTGTGCTCGCCAGCGAGTTTCTGCAGCCACTGTTCGCGCATCAAAGCTTGTTCGCGTGCGAGTCCACGAGTGCCGCGCAGCAGTTCCGAATAGGCGTCGCCTCGTTCGCCAGGGGCGAGAGACTTCGGAGGAACAAGCGAGGTAGCCACGACGACGTGGAAGGCTATCGATGCCGCCGAGTTCTCACAAGTCGTGCGACTGCAGCGCCGAGGTCGCGCGTAAATGTGCTTGACGCATCAACGATGACCTCTCGACGGCGACCCGTCAGCTCACTGCGCGTGTTTGTGTGCGTGTGCGCGAGGCCTTTTTTGTAGGCCGATCGCCGATCAACGTGTCGAGGCGACCCACGCGAACGCCCAGCATCTTGGCCATCACTGGAGTGACGTTTCGACTCGTGCGCTGAGCGAGCAAGGTGATGTCGAGCGCCACCTGGCTGGTGACGACCTCAGCGATCGCCATCGTGCCGCTGATGACCGCGTGATCGCCGTCCTTCTTCTCGGTGGCACCGACGAGCGTCTCCTCGTCATCTCGCACGACGATGAGACGATGCTTCCAGAACGCCTCGAGGTCTTTCTCGGCAAGGCCATACGTGTGCACTTCTCCGGGCACTTTGCCGAGCGCGCAGTGCGAGAAGACGACGACATAGACGCCGCGTTTGTGAGCCTTCTTGAGTTCGGGCAGCAGCGCATCGATCTCGCGCGCCCAGCCGCTGACGACGACGCGCGACTTTGCCGTGCGCACCAGACGCTCTGCTTCTTCGAGCACGCGTTCGTATTCGCGCACAGTGAATGCTTCAGGTGCTGGTGGTGCCGCTCCAAGCGCCCTTACGGCTTCGTCGAGACTCTCGGCGCTCACTTGAAAGCGTTTTTTCAAAACCGCGAGAACCTCAGCTGCAGCCACGGGAACAAATCTCTCGGGCGTCCCCGCGATGGATCTTGCCGCGCCCGCACGCTCGAGCCGTCGAAGCACGCCATACACCGCAGAGCGGGGGATCTGAGCGCGAACGCCGATCTCGTAGCCAGTTGCTGGGCTTTCTTGAAGGAGCGCGGCATAAGCGCGCGACTCGTTGAGGCTGAATCCTAACTCTCCCAACGCCGAGACAAGGTTGGCAGCCGTCATCGTTTCTTCTTCTTACGCCGATTGCCGCGAAGAAAGAACGGCTGATTTGCGAGCGATTTCTAGCGACGAATCTTTTGAAGGGACCCCAAAGGCGTTTTTTTGCACGTTTTGGGCGACACCTAGGTACCCTTCGAGCGTATGGAGGGGGCAGCTCGGTGCCCCCGAGCTAGAAATTAGGGATAAGAGGAGAACGTAGACATGAAATTCGGAAAGACGCTTGCCGCCACTGCGGCCTCGGGAATCATATTGGGTCTGCTCGTTGGATGTGGCGGCGGCGGCGCGGCTCCGGCCGGCGGCGCAACGCCCGATCCGGCAGCTTCTAGCAGCGCTGGCAAGTCGAGCTGCAGCGCCAAGGGCAGCTGCAACGGCGGCGCAGGCGGCACAGGCGGCACGAAAGCCTCCTGCAACGGCGGCACCGCGGCACCCTCGAAGAACTGAGAGTTCGTGGTTTCACAAGAGCGCCGAGTTCGCGAAAGCGGCTCGGCGCTCTTCCTTTTTGTTCAGCTGTTTTTTTGGGGCGTTTTTGTTTTTGAGGCGTTTTTGTTTTTAGGTGGCAAGGAGTTCGCGTGAGCTTTCGTCAGCGGCATCGCATCGGTGACCTCGGCATCGGCGTTGGGTTTCGCCCCAAGCACCAGGCGGACGTCTTCGACGAAGGCGGGGCAGCGCAAGTCGACTGGTTCGAGGTGATCAGCGAAAACTTCATGGTCCGAGGCGGCCGGCCACTGCACAACCTCGAGAGGCTCACGGACCTTCGCCCCGTCATCACGCATGGCGTGTCGCTCTCCATTGGCAGCGCCACTGAGATCGATCTCGACTACCTGGCGCGGCTCAAGCAAGTGCTCGCTCGCGTTCAGCCCCCCTGGTTCAGCGATCACGTGTGTTTCAGCCGGGCAGGCGATCGCGACGTCCACGACCTCTTGCCGCTGCCCTACACACGCGAGGCGATCGATCACGTCGCAGAAGCCATCAAGCGCGTGCAGGGAACGATGGAGCGGCCGTTCGCGATCGAGAACGTGTCGAGCTACATGACCTACCGCGACAGTGAGATGCCGGAGTGGGAGTTCGTCGCCCAACTCGCAGAGAGAGCCGACTGCGGCATCTTGCTCGACGTGAACAACATCTACGTGAGCAGCCAAAACCACGAGTTCGACGCGCGCGCTTTCGTGGACAACATTCCGATCGATCGCGTCGTGCAAATTCATCTCGCGGGTCACACCGATCACGGCACGCACCTGCTCGATACGCATTCTGATCACGTCGCCGATCCTGTTTGGGATCTTTACGAGCGAACGATCCGTCGCGTGGGGGCGGTGTCGACGCTCATTGAATGGGACGAGAACATCCCCGAGTGGAGCGTGCTCGTCGCCGAAGCAGAACTCGCGCGTGCACACAGAAAGGCGGCGCTATGAGACTCGCCGACCTCCAACGCACATTTGCAGAGGCGCTCCAGCAGAGAGAGCCGACGGAGCACGCCGCGACGATCGCCACAGGAAACAGCCGTATTTCGCCGCTTGCTCAGATCGAGATCTATCGCGATCAATTTTGGTGGCGTCACATCGGTTGCTTGGCAGACGACTACCCAACACTCCGCGCGCTCGTCGGTCCGGCTGCTTTCGACGAGCTGTGCGCTCGCTACTTGAAGGCCTACCCGACTCAAGGTTTCTTGTTGCGCGACCTGGGCAAAGACCTCGCGGCGTTCCTCGAGACCGAGAGCGATCGCTTGCTCGTGGATGTCGCGCGTGTGGAGTGGGCGTTCGTGGATGCGTTCGATGCTGCCGACTTGCCGAAACTCGATCCCCAGTCGATCGACGGCGTCTCGGAGGACCTCTGGCCGCACGCGCGCATCACGCTGCATCCGTCGATCGTGTTGCTCGATCTGCAATTTCCAGCAGACGATGTTCGCGTCGCGCAACGCACGGGCAAACCCGTCACGCGCCCGGAGCCAGCGCCTCGATGCATCGCTGTTTATCGACGCGACTTGTTGCTCTATGCGGAGCCGCTCGAGCGATCGGCGTTTTCAGTGCTGTGCGCGATCGCGGCACAAAATACGCTCTCCGAAGCGTGTGCGAGCGCCGGCGATGCAGAAGAAAAGATCGGCGCGTGGTTTAGTCGCTGGGCCTCTCTTGGGTGGATCTCGCGGGTGGACTTTCCGCTTAGCCCGGCGGTCGCGGAGTAGTTCGCGCGTGCGGGTGGAAGTCGAACGGGTAGTGCATCGTCGTCTCCATGCCCTTCTGACTCTCGGCGAACTTGATCGCACGAATGATCTTGGAGATGCACTCGATGACCGTGGGCTCGTGGATGTCACTCTTGGTCGCGTTCACGCCTACGTCGGTCACGACTCCTTTGACGTCGATCTTCCAGGTGATGTCGACCTTCCCCTCGATACCAG
>JAYVXK010001034.1:0-3629 GCA_043785265.1 Myxococcales bacterium
CTCGAACTCAGCGTACCAAGTGCCCGCGCAACATCCAGGACGCGGCGTGACGGCAACTGCGCGCGACGCGACCCCCCTCGAACAGTCGGGGGGAGCTCAGGACCGGGGGATGGCGTGTGAATGGCGCGGTCGTGCGCCGACGTCGAATCGTAACGCGTCATGAGTCCTCAGTGCCGGTCGGCAGGCCCAGCTCGCGGTCGACCCAGTCGACGAAGAGCTCGTCGTCTTGTAGGGACGTAGGGACTTCGTAGGGAGCACTTCCTAGTTGGTTGTGATCCGCGCGCCCGCACGATCTGTCTAACTGGTAATCGGACCCTACAATCTCCCTACTCCCTACGGCCTGTAGGGACTTTGCGTCGATGTTGGGACTCTCGTTAGGCATGGCGTCGCCAGCGATCGTTGTGGCGTCGAGCGGCAACGTGGTCCCTACGGTCCCTACGCCCCATACACGCGCTGCCCGTTCCTCTGCCGTCGCGAGACGGACGCCCTGCCAGCCGTCGAGCACGCGTGCGCCTTCACGCACGCCTTTGTCGACGACGCCACGCGCTCGCAACCGCTCGGCGAATCGGCGCGCTCCGAACGGCTCGTAGCCCTGCTCGGTGCACCACTCTTCGTAGGTCGTGCGCAGCGTCTTGCGAACGACACGCGCCGTCGGTTCGAATACGAGATTCGAGTCGAAGAACTGACCAAGCACGTCGCTCTCGTTGCGATAAGCGGCAGTCGCGTTCTTGACCGCAGGTGGCTCGCCGAGGCCGTGTTGTTGCCACGCGACGCACCCACGCACGCACCAGGCAAGGATGCCCGGCAGCTCGGCTCGCAGCTTCTCACTGAGCATCTTGTCGCGCTCCTCCGGCGGTATCGTCACGGTCCACGGCACCAGGCGCATGCGTCGCCAGATGCCGTCGTCGTCGCCGCGCACGAGCGGCTTGTGATTGCCAGCGATGAACAGCTTGTGCGTGGGAGCGAACGACCAGAAGTCCTCGCGCATGCGTCGGGCGGTGAGCACATCGCCGCCTGTCAGGTCCTTAACGAACGCCTCGTCGAAGGCTTGCCCAGACTCGATCTCCGCGCACGTCACGAACCGGCGACCAAAGAGCGACGCGAGCTCGGTCGGATGGCGTTCACCTCGTGAGCGAAACAAGAGACCTCGAGGCGCGGGTGCAGCGTAGTCGCCGAGCATCGCGTGGATGGTCGAGAGGCACGTACTCTTCCCATTCGCACCGCCGCCAAAGAAGAACCCGAGGGCGTGTTCGCGCGTGAGGCCGGTCAGCGAGTAGCCGAGCATGCGTTGGAGGTAGCGCACGAGTTCGCCGTCACTTCCCATCGCCCGATCGAGAAACCATTCCCAAACGGGACACGTGGCCATGGCGTCGTAGGTCACTGGCGCGAGTTTCGTGATCAAGTCGGCGCGTCGATGAGGACGAAGCGTTCCAGTACGCAAGTCGAGCGTACCGTTGTCGACATTGAGCGCCTGCGGATCCGCGTCGAGTTTCTCGTGGCTGACGCAGATGCTGACGAAGCTCTTGGCGAGAGTCACCATCGCCGCGAGTCGCCGTTCGTTCTGCGATCCGATGCACCACGCAAGCACCCGCTCCGCGTCTTTCTTGGATGCTGCCGCCGCGTCGTTTTGTGGAGCCGACGCGAAAATCTGATTGGCGACCGCGAGTTCCGCAAGTGCCTCTTCGACCAAGCGCCGGGCCGTAGCCGCGGCAGCGCGCATCACCGCGCCGCTATCGTCCAAGCTCCAACACTTACCGTTCCACGTCATCCATCGCGACCACGCTCCGACGAAGCGAAGGTCCGCGCCGTGAAGTTCCACCAGCCGCTCGGCGTTACGGAGATCGGTGCATCGATGAGTGATTCCGTCGTTCATGCCGCCACCTCCAGTCCGGCGCGTCGACGAATCGCTGCGAGCGCTGCCGGTTGTCGCTCAACGGCGGCGCGAAGCGCATCGGGTGGGATCGCGGCAATGAGATCCGAAATGCTTCGGCCTTCACAATGCGCGTGCGAGCACACGAACGCGCCGAGCTTCGCGCGGCTGTTCGGCGGCATCAGCACGGTACTCGAGTCGTCACCCTGACCGCGACCGTCCGAGTGATCAGCCCACCACGGACAACGCACGGCGTACTTTCCATCCGGCAGCGCCCGACCGATCCACCCCGCGGCCTCAAACGCCACACCAAGGAATGAGTCTGCGACTGGACCGACAGGCGAGGTGGAAGGTTGGCGCGCTCGCTCGCGTGAAAGGTCGATCAGCCACTCGGGAAGCTCTGCCAACGCGGTCTCGCTCGGCAGCGCTCCCACGTCCCATGCGTACGCCCTGCGCGTATCAGGATGAATGCTGGGAGCCGCAAGAACATAGCCTCCCGTCGCTTTCATCTCGACGTTCGCGCATCCGCGGAGCGGACCGTTGCGAAGTCGTTGCTCGGGAGCGCGAAACAAGTAGTGCAGTCCACCCGAGCCCGTGATCGTCCGTGGCGTCATGGGAAGGTGACCATGTCGCTGCTCCAACGCACCGAGCTCTTCGTCGCCGACCTTCCCATCGCGCGTGTCGACATCCAGCACCGCGAGACCCGACGCGCCGCAAGCGATCGCGAGGTTCAAAGATGAATGCGGACGAAACCAGCCACGGATGATGGCCTCGTCGATCGTCGCGTCGTACACGCCACGAGGCGCGAGCCTACCAAAGGGCTGCTTGCCTCGTGGCGCGCATGGGAAGATATGCCACCCTCGCGCCGCGTAGCGCAGCGCGTACGCCAATACGGAGTTCACGCCGCCGCACGAATGCTGCCGTCCTCGATGCCGAGACGCTCGCCAGCAATCGAGGCCCATTCGCTGCTCTGGTCGAACCCAATAAAGCGTCGACCCGTGCGCAGCGCCGCAACTCCTGTCGAGCCCGAGCCGCAGAACGGATCGAGCACGACACCACCCGGCGCGCAGATCGACACCGCACGCGTCATGATCGAGACGGGCTTCTGCGTGATGTGCACGCGCTCGCGCATCGGCACCGGCGCGCTCGTCCAGGTGCCAGGTAGGACGCCGATGTCATGTCCGCGACCCATCGGACCCTTGGATCCCCACACCACGTACTCGGCGTCGTTGCGGAATCGGCCCATCTGCGGACGCGCCGCGCCTCCCTTCGACCAGACCGCGATGCCGCGCCACACGAACCCGGACACCTGAAGCACGTCGGTCACCGTCGGCAGTTGTCGCCAGTCGCTGAACACGCACGCGGGCGCTCCGCTCCTGAGCACGCGATGCGCCTCGCTCAGCCACAACCGACACCAAAGAAAGAACGCGCGCTGATCGCGATTGTCTCCTTCGAACGCCGGTCCGTACACCGCCGAGCCCGACTGCGAGTACTTCACACGCGCAGGTCGACTCCGATCGGCGGAGGTCATTCCGCCGCTGGAATAAGGCGGATCCGCGACGAGCGCGTCGACACTGTCGCTCGGCAATGCGCCCAAACGCGATATCGCTTCCGCTTGCTCGATGGCCCAGCGCCTTCGACCGTTCAAGACATCCGCCACACTCATGACTTGCTCCTTTGACGCAGGGTTTCACACGCGAGGTACACGCAACCGTCGAGCAACTCTTCGCTCGGCTCACGCTTCCAATCACGAGAGTCG
>JAYVXK010001035.1:0-3623 GCA_043785265.1 Myxococcales bacterium
AGCTCGACTCGCAGACCTCCCAAGGTCCCCGCGATCTCCCGCACGCGTTGGACTGCATCGCGCGGCACGTCGAAGCGACCACGACGCGTCTCGATGGTCAGCACGTCTTCGGGATCGTCTGTTGCGCGCACACTGAAAGCCGTCAGGTGCTTGACCAATTGCCTGTATCCAACGCCCACTCGAACGACAGCAAGCAGACCGAGCAAACCGAGTACGAGCGCCAAATACAGCCGCGGAATGAGATCCAGTTTGTAGAGCGCAAGCACGGTGAAGATCGCCGGAGCCAAAGCGCTGAAGGTCGCCAACGCCGCACTCCATCGCGCGCGAGTCAGCGCGGCCTCTGGCGAGAGGCGATACTCCATCAGGCGCGAGGGTGGATGTTGTCACGCACCCAATGGATGATCGTCTCGAGCGTCGTCCCTGGGGTGAACACGCCAGCTACGCCTTTGTCTTTCAAGCGCTGCAGATCAGCGTCAGGGATGATTCCGCCACCAAACACCACCACGTCGTTGGCGCCCTTGGCGCGAAGTGCGTCGATCACAGCGGGAAAGAGCGTGTTGTGCGCGCCACTCATGATCGACAGACCCACTCCGTCGACGTCCTCTTGAACCGCCGCGCTCGCGATCATCTCGGGGGTCTGATGAAGCCCGGTGTAGACCACCTCGAAGCCCGCGTCGCGCAGCGCACGGGCGACTACTTTCGCGCCTCGATCATGGCCATCGAGTCCAGGCTTGGCGACCAAAATGCGGACCTTGCGATCAGACATGCTCTGTCACGCTTATCGCTTCCTGCGTGCAAGGTAAAGCACCTGACGGCACACGATGACACGGATCACTCCCTAAATTAGCGGCGATTTGCAGGTCCGCAGCTTGCTAAGCAGAGTGCATGAACCTCGCACGATGGCTTTGGTTGAGCGGATTTCTCTTCGCGTGTGGCAGCACGGCAGTCGCGGTCGATCCCGATGGAGGGAATTCGAACAAAGATAGCGGACAGGACGCGAGCGGCGATTCGGGCTCTCAGTGCTGTGCGCCAGATCCGAGCCCAGGCTGTTGCATGGCCTACGGTGGCTGGGGCAGTGGCCTCTCCTGCGGAAAGATCTGCGACGGCATGCCGCAACCCGGAGACCCTGGTTGGAAACTCATCAAGGACGATCACAACTGCTTCGTGTGGACTAACCCCAAGCCCAACGGCGGCCCAGGCAGCTGTGGTGCGGCGCCGTTCGACGCAGGCAAGGACGCACCAACAGACTGACGACATGTCCCGCGGACACCACGCGCCTGTCCTGGACACCCAGCGCATTCACGAAATAGGCTAAAATCAGCCTCCGGGCGATGGCATGTTGCTCGCTCTCCTGCACCACGTCGCCGTGCTTTCGCGGCGCTCAGGAGGACTCATGTCTCATCTCATTTCGCGCTCGATTGCCATCTGCGTTGCGCTCGTCGGCGTCGCCGCTTGCGCCTCTGCGAGTGACGGTGCATCGCCACCATCGGCTTCATCTGCAGACCCCGGTCAGGCCGCGACCGAGGTCGATGTCGACACGGTTGAAATCGTGCACGGCGTTCCGGACAAGGGACGCGACCCTGCGGTGATTGCCATCGACGTGGCGGGTGTCGGTCTTTGCACCGGCACACTCATCGCGAGCAACGTCGTGCTCACCGCTCGCCACTGCGTCTCTGAAACGACGGACGCGGTGCAATGCCCAACCAATCAAGCGCAGGTCAAGGGCCACCGCGATCCAGGCAGTCTTGCGATCTACGAAGGAGACGACGTAGCCACCGCCCGTGAGGTCGCACGCGGACTAGAGGTGCTCGTGCCTCACACGCAGGAGCTCTGCGACAACGACATCGCCGCGATCGTGCTCGACCAAGACGTCGACAGCATCGAGCCCATCGCCGTGGGCAAGGGCGAACTCACGAGCGGTCAACGCGTGCGCGCCGTGGGCTACGGCAAGAAGGGCGACAACGGATCGGCGGGAATCAAGCTCCTCCGCGATCACGTGAAGGTCCTCGAGGTTGCCATCGCAGAGTTTCAGGTGGGTGAGGCCACGTGCCAGGGCGACTCTGGCGGCCCAGCCCTCGACGAGAGCGGTGAGCTCGTTGGAATCGTTTCGCGCGGCGGGCCTCAATGCGACGGCAAGACAGCGCACAACATCTACACGCGAGCCGACGCCTTCCAAACACTCGTGGACGAAGCACTCAAACGAGGCGACATCGCCCACGGCAAGAGCTCCAAAGGTCCCCACGGAAAAGACGGCGGCACCACCAAGCACGGCGGCAAAGGGAAGAAACCACCGACCGACATGGGCGAAACGTGCACGACTGGCAATGACTGTTCGACGGGGGTCTGTGTCAAACACAGTGGCGCTGGCTACTGCTCGCGCGAGTGCAGTACGCACGAGCGCTGCCCCTCTCACTACAAATGCGGTCACACCAAGAATGCCAAGTCAGTGTGCATGGCGAGGTGATGCTCACTTGTCATGACCAACACATGACAAGCAAAACAGGGCTAAATCATGGGCCTAAATCACAACGCAGCGGACGATGGCGGCCAAAACCGCTGTCGTTCGCTCGTTTTTCTGCTCATCTAGGTGCGATGGACTTCGACTTCGACGAGCACCACCGACTCCTGCGCCAGAGCGTCCGCGATTTCGCTCGTGTCGAGGTGGCACCGTTCGCAAAGAAGTGGGACCAAGAAGAGCGCTTCCCCAAAGAGATCATCCCGAAGCTCGCCGACATGGGTCTGCTTGGGATTCGCATTCCAGAGGAGTACGGCGGCTCTGGGATGGACACGACCAGCTACGCGATTTGCGTCGAAGAGATCGCCAAGATCGACGGGTCTCTCGCGCTCACGGTCGCTTCGCACAACGGGCTCGGCACTGGACACATCTTGTCGTTCGGCACGGAGGCGCAGAAGCAAAAGTATCTTCCAAAGGCCGTGCGCGGAGAGTGGCTCGCGGCATGGGCGCTCACTGAGCCTGGCAGTGGGAGCGATTCCGCAGCGATGGCGACCACAGCCAAGCGCGAGGGTGGTGGTTGGATCATCAACGGCACCAAGATGTTCATCACACAAGGCAACGTCGGAGGCTTCTGCGTCGTGCTCGCGCGGACCAACACGAACGTCCCCAAACAAAAAGGCATTACGGCGTTTGTCGTCGATCACGGAACGCCTGGGTTCATAGCCTCCAAACACCTCGAGAAGCTCGGCTGCCGCTCGAGCGACACGGCAGAATTGATCTTCGAAAATGTTCACGTCGAAGACTCCCAGCGAGTAGGCGAGGTCGATCAAGGCTTCACCGATACGATGAAGATTCTCGATCGCGGTCGCATCTCGATCGCAGCCATGGCGCTCGGTCTTGGATACGGCGCGCTCGACATGGCGATCACCTACGCAAAAGATCGCAAACAGTTCGGCAAAGCGATCGCCGAGTTTCAGGCCATTCAGTGGATGCTTGCCGACTGCAAGACCGAGCTCGACGCGGCCGCATTGCTCACCTATCGATCGGCATGGCTCGCGGACAAGGGGCGGCCCTATTCACGCGAGGCATCGATGGCCAAACTCTTCGCGAGCGAGGCAGCAACCAGAGCGTGCAACAAGTCGCTGCAGATCCACGGCGGCTACGGCTA
>JAYVXK010001036.1:0-3616 GCA_043785265.1 Myxococcales bacterium
GCTCACAGTCGGTCTGCTTGCTCGACGGCGGACAGCGAGGCACGACGACTCCCTGCGTCGGCACGACCTCGACTCCATCGAACTTCACGCTGTCGATCACTGGATTATGATTGGCAACTTCGTCATAGGCATAGACCCGCGTGAACGAGAATACGAAGTCGTCGGGTCCGAGCTGATTGCCGTTGTCGTCGAAGCATCCGAGCGGCAAGGTCTGCCCGCTCACGTTCGTCGGGTCAGGCGGCAGCAGTCGCACGTATCCCGTGCACGCGACAAGAAACGAAATCGACAGCCCGTAGCGTGCAGGCGCGCCGTCGACGATCGGGTGGGAGGACACGAGGTCTCGAGGAATCGCGACCGTCGTCTTCGAGCCTTCTTTCAAGCACGCCGTGATGTCCTTGTTGGGTCCACGCGACGCAAGCGCGAGGCAAGCCAGGTCAGGTGGCAAGTCGGGTAGGGCGGGCGTTCCGCCATCCGGGCTGCCGCCGTCAGCCGCGCCGCGCGGGCCCGCCAACGCGGCGAGAGGAGCGAAGCACGCGTAGTACAAATCGGATCGTGGATTGTTGCACGCGAAGGGGAGCCAGTAGACATGCATGGCCCGAGTGCGATCCGCGCGCGCATCCACGGCGAGCGCTTCTATCGTGACCAGATCACCAGGTTTGGCAAATGGCTTGTCGGCGCGTGTGCCGAGAACGCGGACGCTCGATAATGTGGATACGGGCTCGAAGCCCGCGTTGTTGCAAGCGAGGGCCGCAGCTCCGACTGCGATCGCAAACGCGGCTATTTTACCGAGCAATCGCGTCATGATTAGAACTCTCCTCGCAGTCCGAAGCTCGGCAAAATCGGTAGCCCGGTGGCATAGGTCCGCTGGGTCGAGTTGTAATTGTAGCTGACGCCTTCCACGTTGCCTTGGTTGTAGACATTCTGAATGTCCCAATACATTCCAAGCTGCCAGGCCTTGAACTTCCACGTCTTGTCGACACGCAAGTCGAGCTGATGAAACAGCGGCAGTCGCTCGCCGTTCGGTGGATAGGATCGCTGCGCCAAGTAGGCCGCCGCGTTCGCGTCGAAGAACCCATAAGCGTTGGGCGTGAACAGGTTGCCCGAAACGAGCCTGAATCGCGCGCCAACTTCCCAACCGCGTCCTAGTCGATAGCTCCCGAGCACCGTGAGGATGTGCGTTTGGTCGAACGCCGCCAACCGCACCGCGTCTTGCGGAGTGTCTTGCCGTTCGCTGTGCGACAGCGTGTAAGCGATCCAACCGAAAAAGTGGGAGTCTGGTTTGTATCGAATGAGCGTCTCGAGACCGTAGACTCGCCCGCGTCCTCCGTTGAGGTGGCCGGGCGTCACGAGATTGTCTAGTTGCTTGTAAAAACCTTCGACCGAGATCTCGAGGTTTTTGGTGATCTCGCGCTCGCCGCCGAGTGAGTAGTGCAACGCGCGATTCGACACCAAGCCAGTTTGGCCAAACACTGGAATCGTGTCTTGCGGCTGCGGCGGTTGATAAAAGACGCCGACGCCGCCTTTGAACGTCGTCCGCGGAAAGCTCGGGCCGATGTCCTGGCGAACCACGATTCTCGGGGCCAAATCGAAAGTCTTGGTGTCCTTCGAGTAGTCGAGTCGCACGCCCGGAACGATGCGCGTTCCCTTGAACGGCGTGATCTCGAACTCACTGTAGAGGGCGGGTCGGTATTGCGTGCTGCTCAGGCTTATCTCGAGCGGCGGCCTGCTGAACCCTGGCCCGGCGGGTGGCTCACCGGGGCGCGGCAAAGTCGGCAGTCGCGCGTTCACCGTGTAGGGCGACTCCAACATATCCATTCCGATGTTGGCCACGACGCCCTGAGCGATCTTTTGCGAGAGCTCGACGCGACCGGTAATCGGATAAGTCGTCACCTGAAAAAAAATGTCTCCGAGCGAGATGTCGATGTAGTCCGAACCCACCGCCGCGTTGAGTTTGAAGTCCGTGTTGGGTCCGAGCTTTTGTCGATAGAGCCCTTGGAGCCTGAAAAAACCGGTGTGCGCGCTGATCCCGCCGGCGAGAGCTGGGTCGCTTGCGTTCGTGTCTTTGATGAGCAGGTCGAGTCGGTCGTCGGATCCAAAGAAGAGCAATCGAAACGATTGGTCTTTGCTCCAACGCTTTTCGAGCATCGCCTGATAATCGTAATAGACAGGCGCGGTGGTGACGCCCGCACCTGTTGCTTCGAGTACTGGCTTGAGCCACGCATCGACCCATGAGCGTCGGCCCGCGACCGAGAAGCTCCAACCCGCGGCGATGGGACCCTCGACGAGCAAACGCGCATCGATGAGATCCACCTGCGCGAGCCCGTGGATCTTGTCTGTCTTTGGATCGCGCATCGCTACGTCGACGATGCCGCCCATCGCGCGGCCGTACTGCGCGCTGAAGTTTCCCGGATAAAAATCGATGCGATCGAGCAGCTCGGTCGGCACCACACTCGAGAGTCCGCCGAAGTGATAAACCAGCGGAATTGGCGTGCCGTCGACGAAGATGAGCGTGTCCTGAGGTGCTGCTCCGCGCACCACGAGCAAACCTGCAAAGCCTGGTGGCCGCGCGACCCCCGGCAAATTTTGAAGCGCTCGAAGCGCGTCTCCATTGGTGCCGGGCACGCGCAGCAACTCGCGTTGCTCGAGTGTCCGCTTGGTGACCTCTCGTGGCGGTTTGTTTCCGCGCACGGTGATCTGCTCGACGTCGTTCGCCGGCTTGTTGCCAGTGTTCGTCGTAGGCGTTTGAATTGGCGCAGTCGTCTTGTCGAGCTCGAGACGGAAGGTATTTTTTGCGACCTCTGCGGGCGCCAGATCTTGGTCTGCGCTCGTGGGCATGTAACCCGACGCAGAGATGTCCAATCGGTAATTGCCAAATACCAAATCGGATGTTTCAAACGCGCCCGCGTCGGAAGTTTGCGCCGTCGCGACGACGACGCCGTCCTTCCTCAGCGACACGTTCGCGCCGCCAATGGGCTTGTTTGTAGCCCGATCCATGACCACACAGACGATGCGACCCGTGGGTGGGGCGAACGTGTATTGATGTTTGAATTTCGCCGCGATGGGTTTTCCGTTCTTTGTCGCGGGGTCGAAGACGAGTTTTTTGGCGGCCTCGATCGCCGACTCGTCGAAACCATGACCCTTCGGATCCGGCACGGTCGCATCACTCACGTGGCCGTCTGCGTCGATCACGATGACGGCGACCACAGTGACTGTCTCGCGAACGCCATCCGCCAGAGCGCTCGCTGGATACGACGCGCCTTCGTCTTTCTTCAGCACAGGCAACGTGATCGTCGGCGCGGCGGGAGCTGGCGGCGCGGGAGGTTGATCCTTTGGCTGCGTGACAGCCGAGCCTTGTTGCCCTCCGCCATAAGGCGAGCCTTGCGCGAACGCGTCGCGCGCGATGACCACCGCGCTCAGCAGGAGCGCCGAAACCAAAAGCGTGCGTGTCATCGACCGGCGACTGGATTAGCCGCCGCGCGTGCGGGCTGCAACCAAAGCAAAAAAGAGCCTGCGAGGCCGCGCTCTCTGCGATAATCGCAAGCGTGTATGAGCAACTCATGGGCCTCAGCCCGCTTTACAAACTGCTGCTCGCCGCGACGTTCATGCTCGCGATCCT
>JAYVXK010001037.1:0-3610 GCA_043785265.1 Myxococcales bacterium
GCTAGTTTTAGGCCCGATTTCGTATCGAAGAGTCGCGAGGGCACACCAGGAAACCACGTTCGGAAGTGCGTCGCGCTCATCAGGATGGAGCCGTCTGGGTAGATGCCACCATAAGTAAAACTCTGGTCACCTTGCGCTTGAATGACACTCGCGTTTTTCTTGAGATCATAACTAGAGGACGAACCGAGTGACGTAGACGCGACCAGTGTGGACCCGTCTGCGCTGGCCGTATGGCAGACATTGCCGCAACCGCTCTTGACGACCAAAGGTGCGTTGGCTCCCGGTTGGATCTTCATGATGCCGACCGATCCAAATCCACCTGCCAACTGAGAGTCATACGTCTCGTAGTAGATGGTCCCGCGGAGACTCCCCTGCGCGACACGCCACGACCGGGCGAGGGGTCCTGTGATGGACAAGCCGAGCATCTTGGTGACCTCGACCTTGAGCGTGTCTTTGGCGCCTACGGCATTCGTCACGGCGGCCCATGACTTCTGCCCAATCGCGAGACGCATAGGACCGACCGAGGTGGTGAAGAAACCTTGATAGTCGAGGTTCGGGGCGGTCATGTGCACATAGACGGATGTCGCCGATGAACCACCGAACTGCATGGTAGGAGCCGCGAGCCCGCGCGGGAACACGGTGAGATCGTAAGGGTAGAGCCAAGCGAACTGAGAGTCAGACGTGCCGCCTGCTTTGAGTTTGCCTTGCGTCGTTGGGTCTACGTTGCCCGCGTTGTCGATGATGGTGCACACACCCGAGATGCACGTGCCGCCAGCGGTCGCGCATGACGAATCACAACTCGGTGGCTTGCCCGAGCTGTCCTTGTCGTTGTTTGCATCATTGAAGCTGACACCTGTGTCGTCGGGGATCGCGCCGTCGCCCGCGTCAGGCGAGACTTCGAATGTGGAGTCGTGACTGCTGCACGCAGGTGCGAGAGACGCGCCGAGAATCAAGCCAGCAGCGAGGATCGACCACGAAATCTTGAAAGACATGTGCCTCCGACGAGCGATTGAGCATTGTAGATCACACGTGCCTCGACGGGTCGCGTCAAAACTAGATGTCCCACTTTGGCGGAGGGATTGCTGCGCAAACAGCCTTCTTCGTGACGGACAACCCGATTGTGTGTCATTTCTATCCATTCCACTTCTCTTGTGAGGTCTTCAATGATGCGCATTCATGGGTTGCTCCTTGTCGCCGTGGCAATGACTGGATGTGCACTGTTTCTCGCGTGCGGGAACCCGAAGGACTCGTTCTTTGATCTCGACGGTGCGCTCGACGATGGGGGGTTGCTCGATGAGCAACCTATCTTCACGCTCGACGCGCCACTCAGTGACGGACCGCCCAGCACACACTGCTCGGGCGATCTGCACAGCATCCTCGATCAGAACAACACCGTCCTGCAGACATGCCCCCCAGACCAAGGCTGCGGCGCTGCCGGGTGCGTCCCCGCGTGTGACAGCGCGCGAGACAACCAGAGTTCCATTGGCTGCGACTATTACGCGGTGGCACCTGATGCGATCTCTGCAGGGCAAGGCGGGTGCTTCGCGGCATTCATCGCCAACACCTGGGGTGTGCCGATCACCATCAAAGCAGAGTACGCAGGCCAACCGCTCAACATCGCGCAAGCAGCCGCAATGCCCTCTGGCAGTGGCGCCTCGCTGACCTATTCGAAGTTGCCCAACAACCAACTTCCGGCAAACAAGATCGCGATCCTGTTCCTCTCTCGCAACGCGAACATCGCTTGCCCCAACGGATTTACGCCTGGAATCGCGGCCGACTCGGCGGCTCACGGGACCACCATCGGCAATGCCTTCCACATCTCCAGTTCGGCGCCTGTCGTGGCCTATGACATTTATCCCTATGGCGGCTCGCTGAGTTACGCGGCGAGCGCCACGCTGCTATTGCCTTCCACTTCGTGGTCAGACAACTACATCGCGGTCGCGCCCTTCCGGAAGGATGTCGTCGTCGCCTCGGCCCAGCCTTCTCTCGAGATCGTCGCTCAAGAGAACGGCACTACCGTGACCATCAGTCCGACTGCTGCCATCGTGGCTGGTAATGGAGTGGCGGGCACTGCCAAGGGCACTCCTCATACCTATAACCTCAACAAGGGTCAGGTCCTTCAGTTCACACAAGACCAAGAGCTCACGGGTTCGCCCATTCAAGCGAACAAGCCCATCGGCGTTTGGGGCGCGGCGACTTGTTTGAATGTCGACGTCAGCGACACGGCCTGCGATGTGGCGCATCAAGAGATTCCGCCCGTAAAAGCCCTCGGATTTGAGTACATCGCGGTTCGCTATCGCAATCGAAATGCGAACAACCCTCCAGAGAACGTGCCCTGGCGCTTCGTGGGTGCAGTCAACGGCACGACACTGACCTATCTACCGTCGAAGCCCACCGGCGCGCCGTCGACCTTGGCGCTGGGCGGGTTGGCAGAGGTTTGGGATCCGGGTCCGTTCGTGGTCAAGAGCCAAGACAACCAGCACCCGTTTTACATGTCGGGCTACATGACCGGACAAGATCACGCACCAGCCTCGGGTACAGGTGATCCCGAGTTCGTCAATCTCATCGCGCCGCAAGAGTTCCTACCAACCTATGTGTTCATGACCGATCCTACCTATGCCAACACCAACCTGGTCGTGGTGCGCAAGGACTTCGGTCAGGGATTCACCGACGTGAAACTCGACTGCATTCCGTCACCACTCACGGGCTGGCAGACCATCGGCGGAACGGTCTACCAATACACTCGAGTCGACATCTCCAAAGACGCCAAAGGCCAAGGTCAATGCGACAATGGTCTGCATACCATCAGCAGCAGCAACCCGTTTGGTCTCACCGTGTGGGGCTGGGATCAATACGTGAGCTACGCCTATCCTGCGGGCGCCAGCGTGCAGCCGATCAACACGGTCATCGTCCCGGCCCAGCCGTTTTGACGCAGGAAAGCGCGTGAAAAACCATCTTCTTACTTTCTTAGGGTTAGGGATCGTCGCGTGTGGTGGCGACTCGGGTACGGCGCCACCGACCGACGGCGGACTCTCTGACGCCGTCATCGACAACGCGATTGCAGACGCGCCTTTCGGGACACCCGTCAGTGGCGACTCCGTCATCCAGCATCACAAGAACGCGACGCGCGACGGGTTATACATCCAGCCAAGTTTTACCAAAGCCGCCGCAGCCAACCTGAAACTCGACACCGCCTTCGATGGGAAGATCAGCGGCAACGTCTATGCGCAGGTGCTCTTCGTGGACAACGGTCCTCAGGGCAAAAGCATTGTCATTGCCACCACCGAGTCGAACGAGGTCACTGCGCTCGACTCAGTGACTGGGAAGCCGATTTGGAACAGGACACTGGGTCCCTCCGCTGCCAACAGCGGCGCAGGGTGTGGCAACGTCCATCCTCTGGGCATCACTGGAACGGGTGTGATCGACGCCAACACGCGAACGCTCTTCGTCTCTGCGGCGATGGGTTCCGGTGGAGCCAATAGCAACATCAAGACGCACGAGTTGCATGCGCCCAGTGTCGACGACGGCTCCGAAAGGCCTGGATTTCCAGTCGATATCGCGAAGGCAACATTGTCGGGAAGGACGTTCAGCCCCCAGCCGCAAAACCAAC
>JAYVXK010001038.1:0-11575 GCA_043785265.1 Myxococcales bacterium
AACGCGTTTGGCCCGCGAGCGCTCGCCGGGGACTTTTTTCGCGCGACCGACTGACTGACTGGGCGTACTGGCCATTCTCTGCGTTCTTTACGGGCAACCTCACGCGAGCGGTCACACTGGGTGCGATCGCGGTCTGTGCGCTCGTGGTTGGCTACCAAGGCAAGCTCGTTGATCTGTCTCGATGGATGACGTCGGTGCCGCGCTGGGGCATCGGCACGCTTTCGCCGCTCGCCCAGTTTGCGATCGCGACAGCGCTCGGAGATCTGGTGAACTATTGGAACCACCGATTGCGTCATACGTCCATTTTGTGGCCGTTTCATGCGATCCATCACTCGCCACGTACGCTCGACTGGCTCGCCGCGGTGCGCATGCATCCCGTCGACGATCTGATCGACAATGTGATCGTCGGACTGTTCGTGCTCGCGCTCGGCACGCGAGTCGAAGTTTGGCTGGCCACAGGTCCGTTCTTGTTTTTTTTCAACGTGTGGCTTCACGCGAATGTGTCGTGGCGGCTTGGACCGCTCGAGTATGTGATCGCGACGCCAGCGTTTCACAGGTGGCATCACGCAGAAGCGCGCGCGTCGAAGCCGTGTAACTTCGCTGGCGTCTTGCCGCTGTGGGATTTGCTCTTCGGCACGTTCTATCTGCCCGATCATGCTGCGAGCACATTCGGGCCAGGCGACACGATCGTGGAGGAGAGTCTGATTCGACAACTCGCCGCACCCTTTGGCGCGATCGCAACGCGAACAAGACGTGTGCTCCTCAGGCGTTGACCTCCGTTGGCGCGACTTCGTATCGTTCGCGAATGGACCTCCTCCACCCCGCGAGCTCCGGCGCGAGTGCGATCTATGGGCTTGCGGCTCACGAAGGAACGATTTGGGCTGTGGGTGGCACCTATGGTGAGCCGCTCGTGATGGTCTCGGTTGCGGGAGATGGCTTCTTGCCGCTCCCCTCACCAAAAGTCCTCGGACTGCGCGATGTGCTTCCAATCAGCGCTGATCGCGTGTTGCTCGCGGGCGAGAGCGGCGGCTTATTTTCGACCAACGACCGCGGCCAATCGTGGAAAAAAATAACGACCAAGACAACTGGCTGCCTCTTCTCGCTCACTCGCGTGCAGCATTCGCTGTGGCTTGGAGGCGACGCGGGTTTTGTGTTGCGCTCGGACGACGACGGCAAGACGTGGAGCCCACCCGCGTTCGCCAAGAAAGCGAAACAGCTCGGGCGCATCTCGCGGATCGTCGCGCATGGTAGCGATGTGTGGTTCGTCTCGCATTCGGGCAAACTCGGCGTCGCACGTCAGGGCGGACCAGCGCTCGACGTGATCGAACTCGACTCGGACCCGCTCTGCGCGCTCGCGTTCTCACCCAGCGGTCACGGCCTCACGGTCGGCGACAGAGGCACTGCGTTTTGGTCAACGGACAAAGGCGCGACGTGGGAACCAGCCGAAACAGGCCTCGATCTCGATTTGGAGGACGCGGCATGGTTCGTCGATCGCTTCGTCATGATTGGCGAGGACGCCACCGTCCTCACGACCGCGAACGGCCGGCAGTTCTCCGCATTGAAGTCCGCCCGCACCGAGCACTTTTGGAGCGTCTTCGTCGAAGAAAACGCACTCGTGATCGGTGCAGACGAAAGCCTCGTCGCTGTGGTCTCGCAGTCCGCGTTTGCGAACTCGCGTTGAGACTGGCTTAGTTCGCGTTCTCTTCGAACTCGGCGTCGATCACGTCGCCTTTTTTGCCAGCGTCCTTCTTGTCGCCGCCCGGTGCGCCGCCGCCTGCGTCTGGTCCGCCGTCCGGTCCGCCGCCGCCCGGTCCGCCTGTTGCGCCGTACATGACACTCGCCATGCGATGCGCCTCTTTCTCGAGAGTGGCCATCACAGTCGTGATCTTGTCGTCGTCTTGCTTCTCGACCGCTTCGCGACCTTCTTTGATCAGGCCTTCGAGAGTGGCGACATCGGCCGCGGGCAATTTGTCTTTGTTTTCGCTGAGCGTCTTGTCGAGCGTGTAGCAAAGATTGTCGAGCTTGTTGCGGCGCTCGATCTGCTCACGGCGCGTGCGATCTTCGACCTCGTGGTCTGCTGCGTCTTTCACGGCCTTTTGAATTTCGGCTTCGCTGAGGCCTGAATTTGCGGTGATCGTGATCTTCTGATCTTTGCCGGTGGCCGTGTCCTTCGCGTTCACGCTCAAGATGCCGTTCGCGTCGATGTCGAAGGTGACTTCGATTTTCGGCACGCCGCGCGGTGCGGGCATGATGCCTTCGAGGTGGAACTTGCCGAGTGCGCGGTTGTACTTCGCCTCGGTGCGCTCGCCCTGCAGCACGTGAATCTCCACGGATGGCTGACTGTCCGATGCGGTCGAGAAGATCTCTTTCTTCTGCGTGGGGATGGTCGTGTTGCGCGGAATCATGACCGTGAGAACACCGCCATAAGTCTCCACACCAAGCGACAATGGCGTCACGTCGAGCAGGACCATGTCCTTCACGTCGCCGCTGAGCACGCCTGCTTGTACCGCTGCGCCGATGGCAACGACCTCGTCGGGGTTCACGCCTTGATGAGGGTCTTTGCCGAAGAACTTCTTCACGGTCTCTTTGATGAGCGGCACGCGCGTCGAGCCGCCGACGAGCACCACTTCGGCGATCTCGCTGGCGCTCTTCTTTGCGTCTTGCATCGCCTTCTTCACGGGCTCCATCGAACGCTCCACGAGCGGACCGATCATCTGCTCGAACTTCGCGCGCGACAGCTTCATGTCGAGGTGCACGGGACCCGCTGCACTCACGGTCACGTAAGGCAGGTTGATGGTCGTCTCTTGAACGCTTGACAGCTCAATCTTCGCCTTTTCTGCGGCTTCTTTCAGCCTCTGCAGGGCCATTTTGTCTTTGGTGAGATCGACGCCAGAGCTCTTCTTGAACTCGGCGACCATCCAATCGATGATCAAGTTGTCGAAGTCGTCACCGCCAAGGTGCGTGTCTCCGTTGGTCGCCATGACCTGAACGACGTTGTCACCCACCTCGAGAACCGAGATGTCGAACGTGCCGCCGCCGAAGTCGTAGACGGCGATGATCTCGTCTTTCTTCTTGTCGAGACCGTAGGCAAGCGCCGCCGCCGTCGGCTCGTTCACGATGCGCTTTACGTCGAGGCCCGCGATGCGACCTGCGTCTTTGGTCGCTTGGCGTTGAGCGTCGTTGAAGTACGCAGGCACTGTGATGACCGCCTCGGTCACCTTCTCGCCGAGATAGTCCTCTGCTGCCTTCTTGAGCTTCTGCAAAATCTTTGCGCTCACTTCTTGTGGCGAGGCCACCTTGCCGCGAATGTCGAACGCGCTGTCGCCGTTGGTTGCGCGAGCCACGTGGTAGGGGACGCGCTTGGTCTCTTCGCCGACTTCGTCGAAGCGACGACCAATGAAGCGCTTTGCACTGAAGATGGTGTTCTCTGGGTTGGTGACCGCTTGGCGCTTTGCGATCTGCCCAACGAGGACTTCGCCCTTGTCGTCCCAAGCGACGACGCTCGGTGTGGTGCGTGCGCCTTCTTCGTTCACGATGACCTTGGGCTCGCGCCCTTCCATGATGGCGACCACGCTGTTGGTCGTACCGAGGTCAATGCCGATGATCTTACCCATGACTCATGCTCCGCTCGTTTTTCGTAGGGATCGCAGGATCCGGCCGCTTCGATAGCCGAGCCCTCCACCAAAACCAAGCCACCGCGACTCTCATGAACTGAGAAACAGTTCACCCGCAAGGACAGAGAGCGAGGCGGGAAGTTGAGAAACCAGCTTATTTGCGAGGGATTCTCCTCGCAAAAGTGTGTCTCTCGGTAGTGGAAGCTAATCACCTCCCATGGCGCGTCAACCACATCGGCACGATTCGTGTCAAAAGGCTGAGCCGCGCCTTTTCTTGCGGTGAAGGGTCGTTGGTCCTGATTGGTTGGCGTTTTTCCGCCAAATCGTTTGGCGTCGCGCGTGCTGCGAGAGTAAGACAGAGACGTCGTGTGGTCGCCAGCGCGTGTGTTGGCAGCGCACGTCCACGATGGCCAGACAAGACGACTCTCACGCGATGGCCGACTCGCGCCCACGCCGACCCGAAACACCCGCAGGGACCGCAACGCGGAGCCCTCGACGACGTCGTAGCGGCGAGCGCGATCTCCCGCCACCCCCTGATTTGCCAGCTTTTCGCGTAGAGGCCGAGCCTCCGCCTGAGCCAGAGGCGATCGAGAATCGCCACGCAGGGACAGGCCTCGTTCGTCACGATGCGTTTGGCCTCGAAAAATCGATCGATCCCGATGCCGCCAAGGTCGTGCGACGGCTCGAGCGCGCTGGTTTTCAGGCGTATCTGGTTGGCGGTTGCGTGCGCGATCTGTTGCTGGGTGGCAAACCAAAAGACTTCGACGTTGCCACCAGCGCACGCCCCGAAGACGTCCGTGCACTCTTTCGCAACTGCCGCATCATCGGTCGCCGTTTTCGTTTGGCGCATGTGTTGTTCGGGCAGGGCAAAGTCATCGAAGTGGCTACTTTTCGCCGAAATCCCGACGCAGACGACGACGGCGGCGATCTGTTGATCCGCAGTGACAACGTCTTTGGTGACGCCCCAGAGGACGCGATTCGCCGCGACTTCACCATCAACGCGCTCTTTTACGATCTCGACCGCGGACAGGTGCTCGATTGGTGTGGCGGGATGGAGGACGTTGCAAGGCGCACTCTTGCGACCATTGGTGAGCCTTCGGTTCGTTTTCGCGAAGACCCCGTTCGCATCTTGCGAGCCATCAAGTTTGCGGCTCGCCTCGACCTCGGCATCCAACCCGATGTGTACGACGCCATGGTCACCCACCGCGAAGATCTCGCGAAAGCCGCGCGGCCCCGTGTTTTCGAGGAGATTTTGCGGCTCTTGCGCGGCGCGGGCTCGCATCGATCCATGTGGCTGTTGTGGGAGTTTGGAGGCCTCGCGGTGCTCATGCCCGAGCTCGCTGCGTTTCTCGACGACTCCGAGTCGACGGCTGGATCAGGGTCGCGTTTCTGGGCGCGCCTCGACACTGTGGATCGCCTCACGCGAGAGCGCGGCAAACCACTCGACGACATCGTCCTGCTCACAGCCCTCCTCCGCGAGCCGCTGCTCGAGGCCACTGCAGGAGTTCGCGACGTGAGCAGTGCTGCCGCAGACTTTTTGCAGGGCATCATCGACGACATTGCCATGCCCCGTCGCATCGCAGACGGCGTGCAGAAGATCCATACCGTGTTGGCACGCTCCAAGGGTCCGAAGCTGCAACGTGCTCTGCAATCGCCACACGGCAAGCTCGTCGCCGACGTATTGTTGCTCGACGGTTAGACTAGAAACGCCGTCCGACGCTACCCACCGGCGACGCGCTACTCACCAGCGTTCATGATGGTCTGCATCTCGCGTTCGGTGACCCAGCCATCTTCCATGGCCTGGCTGGCGGCAAATCGAATGCGCGCTGCCCAACCAGAGGGTGCTGGCTTACCTTTGGCGGCCGACTGCGCCGCTGCTTGTTCCCAGGCAGTCATCAACTTGTCGAAGAAAGGCCTGAACTCAGCCGAGGGCATTGGAAACCTTATCGCTTTGGGCTTCGGGTCTGGGTTCACGGGAACGGGAACGGGAGTAGGCCTCGCGTAGGACTGCGCGGGTGCGAACGCCAATGCAAGCACGACGACTCCGAAGAGGAACTTAGTGGAGTGCATCTTTCACCAATGTATCCGGCCCAAGCGAGTGCCCAGCCTTGTGGTTGCCGCCGTCTTTGAGAGCCTTGTAGGCCGTTGTGTATTTGGCCTGCGGATCGTCGAGGAAGTAGTTGGAGATGAAGTCCATGACCTTGAGAAAATTAGCATTGGTCATGAGACCAATGGGAAGGCCTGTTGAACCTTGGACCCAGTCGAGGAACGCTGCGCCCCAAGCCGGGCTGTGAACACGCCGCAGGCGAGAGCGCCATTTCATTGAGAATGTGGCGTTCTTGTCCTCGCCGTTGACCTCGAAGCTCGACCACGCAAAGGGCTTGTCCAAGTAGAACTCGGCCGCGCCGTAGTAAACATTCTTGGCCTCGGTGTAGAGGGTGCGCGAGTTGTGTGACTCGTTCCACTTGCCGTCTTTGATGGCGCCGGCAATGGCAACGCGGTGTTCTGCGTCGCTGTCTTCCTTGCGATTGAGTGGGAAGACCACGCCCCAAACCTGCATCCAGTCGTTGCCGTTTTCGGCGTATTCCATCATGACTTTGGGACCGCCGGTCTCCTTGTGATTCCAGAACGGTTTGGAGGTTATGTTCTGATCGAATGCATACGGAGGCGGGCGCATCTTGAGTTTGAACCAGGGGTTTCCGAATGGAACAATGGCCCAGCCCAAGGGCCCATACAGCACGTCCGACGCCTTCTTGAAGGGGGGAAACCCAATCGAATCGTTCGCGCAATACCATTTCTCAATCGAACTCGCGGCCGACTTGATGACGGTCTTGATCATCCCTCCGACGAAGGGGATCTGCGCGAGGAACGGGAGTTTGTTCAACACCGCATCGCCGACCCATTTCACGTCGTGATAGCAGAGGAACCCCATACGCATCTCACCGATGGGTAAGCCTAGGCGCGGGTCGCTATCTGTAATCAGCCAATTTTCGCTGCGCTGCGCATCGGACAGACCATAGCCGTCTATCTCTTTGCCGGTGGCCATCGAGGGGCTCAGTGCTGTGCCAAAACGATGTTCACCATTGGTGCGGTCGACGTAATTGTAGGCAACGTAGGTACCCATCACGGCTCCAGCCCAGGGGCCGATACGTGCGATGCCGCGTTGGAGTTTTGCGGAGTAGTAGTTCACGGGACCGAGAATGTCGTCCTCGTAGGTCTTGATCCACTTCTTTGGCTGGGTCTTCGCGCAACTCCCCAGGTCCTGCGCGAGCGGATCGTGGATCGCTTGAACGATGCCTGCCGCATCGCAGAACTCTGTCTTGCCGACGTCCTTCCAGGTGGCGCCTTCAGTGAAGAAGCCAAGCACCACCTCGATGACGTCTTTGACGAAGTCGCGAACGTCACAGCTGTTCGCCTTTTTGATACATAAGAAACCACACGGGATCCATTGGTACCAATGGCAATGGTCGTCGTTACGCCCGATGATCACCAAGATGAAATCGGTAAGGTTGAAAATGATCGCGGCGAGCAAGTAGATGGCCGCAAGGACGCTCATCACGATGTTGAGAAACGCGATGATGTTCATGCTGTGTGCATGAATCGCCGCGGACGAGAAGGCGATCGAGTCTGCCGCTTCTTGTGAGCGATCGCGCCACAGAAAGGCGTCGCCGATACCGACCATGTACCACATGAACCCGACCATCGCGCACGCCATGAAAATGCCGATGACCATGATCGCGCCGCGATTGTCGGGGCCAACGGTTTTGGAGTGACTAAGCATCGGGGCTCCCTTGGTCATTCAGTCCGCCGCTTCCATCACGTACTCGAACTCGGTCTGGGTGACGGTACCGTCCTCCATGGCCTGACTCCCTCGGAAGCGCATCCTATCGGCGAAGCCCGCCGGGGGGTGCTCACCTGCTTGCTCTGCCCCAGCAGCTTGTGCCTGCAACGCGGTGATGATCTTGTCCAAGAAGGGTCGGAAATCCGCGGACGACATTGGGAAGGTGACCGGCTTTGGCTTGTCCTTCTTGTCGTCAGCTGGTGCAGGCTTCACGGGCAGAGGTTTAGGGTCGGCCGCTGATGGTACCGAGGAGGTCACCATCATGCTCATGCACGCAGCGACGATGAGAACTGAGGAGAGTCTAGTGGAGTGCATCCTTCACCAATGAGTCTGCGTCCATGTAGTTCTTGGCCTTGTGCTTCTCGCCGTCTTTGAGTGCTTTCCAGGCAGTCGTGTACTTGGCTTGGGGGTCATCCCACACATAGTTGCTTAGGAAGTCCATCGCCTTGATGAAGTTGGCGTTGGTCATGAGGCTCACCGGTAGACCGGTGCCACCCTGAATCCACTTGAGCATCTCTCCACCCCAAGCAGGCGAGTGGACGCGGCGGAGGCGTGTACGCCATTTGAGCGAGAACGTCGCGCTGTACATCTTCGAGTCAGCGGTGTCGTTGACGTCGAGGTCGGTCCAGGTCTTGTCCTTGTCTAGATAGAACTCGGCACTCGCGTAATAGATATTCTTGATTTCGCTGTAGAGCGTTCGCGAGTTGTGTGACTCGTTCCACTTGCCGTCTTTGATGGCGCCGGCGATGGCGACGCGATGCTCGGCATCGTTCACTTCGCGGTCGTTGGCCATTCCTGCGCGGTTGAAAGGAATGACGAAGCCCCAGACCTGCATCCAGTCATTGTTGTTCTGGGCGTATTCCATCATGACCTTGGGCCCGCCAACCTTCTCGTCCTTCCAGAAGTGACCCTTGTAGTCGAAGCTGTAGGGCGGCACGCGAAGCTGAAGATCGTAGTACGGGTTACCGAAGTCGACGATCGCCCAACCGGGCGGGCCAGAGAGGATGGTGTCGTCTGCGATGACGAACTGAGCGAAGCCTTGTCCCTTGGGATTCATGGTCCAACCAGAGCCGGACTGCTCGGGGGCGCAATACCAATCCTCGACGCTGGTCGCGAGGCCGTCGATGACTTTTTGGATGACCGCTCCAATGAAAGGGATCTGCCCAATGCCCAACTTGCTGATGATCAGATTGGGCAGCCACTTGAAGTCGCGGTAGCAGAGATAACCCATGCGAAGCTCACCAACTGGCAAGCCGATACGCACGTCGTCGTCGGATTTGAGCCAGTCGATGCTCTTCTGCGCTTCAGAAATCTTGTAGCCGTTGACCTTTGAAGCGGACATCATCGATGGGCTGAGTGCGGTGCCGATGCGGTGTTCGCCGTTGGTGCGATCTACATAGTTGTAGCCAACATAAGAACCCATGACGGCGCCAGCCCACGGACCCAGTTCTGCGATGCCACGTTGAAGCTTGGCGGAGTAATAGTTGACGGGGCCAAGGATGTAGTCCTCATATTTTTTGATGAGGTGCATGGGGCTACCACTCGCTTGACTGCCCAGATCGTCAGCGAGTGGATCGTGAATCAGTTGGAGAATTTGTGCGGCGTCACAGAACTCACTGTTCGCCACGTCCTCTGCAGTCGCCCCTCCAGTAAAAAAGGCAAGGACGAGCTCGATCAGATCCTTGATCTTGTCGCGAACGTCGCAACTGTTCTGCTCGAGGTGAAGCAGACATCGCCAGAAACTGCCGCAGTCATCGTTGCGACCTGTGATGAGCAAAAGGAAATCAGTGAGGTTGTAGACGATCGCGGCGAGCAAGTAGATCGCCACCAAGATCGCCATCACGATGTTGAGGAACGCGATGATGTTCATGCTGTGGGCATGAATCGCAGCGGAGGAGAAGGCGATGGAGTCGGCGGCTTCTTGCGAGCGATCACGCCAGATGAGGGCGTCGCCAATGCCGACCATGTACCACATCATGCCAACCATCGCGCAGGCCATGAAGATACCAATCACCATGATCGCGCCGCGGTTGTCCGAGCGACTCCGTGCAACACTAGACCTTAGGATGGCCAGCACAGAATCGAGAGGTGAACGGACGGCGGAGATCATTTTGCGACCGGGGCTTTTTCGATGTGTCCCATCGTGGCGACGATGATCATCGTCTTTTTATCGGCACGTCCAGAAGGCGCGCTGTCGTCCGCTTGGAAGACCATCTGCTCACCGCTCTCCTGGTTTTGGAACCAGTGAGTCGTTGAAGCGGTGTCATCTGTCGTGATCATCTCCCAGCCCAGCTTCTTCATCTTCCCATCGTAGGCGCTCAAGGCGTCTGCGGGTGCGTCGCTGCTTTGGTAGTAGCGAGCAGCATATTGGTTGTTGGCGGCTTCGGCGGTGAACATGCGACGCGAGTTGTCCGGACGCGGAACACTGGCGGCATCGCTACCGGGAGCGTCGACGTTCGTGTCCTGCGGCATGACTGCGTAGAAGTTGAAGTGGCCGTCTGTCCACACCGTGCGGATGGAGGTCTGACCTGACTTGGTCTTTTGGGCATACACATAACGGAGGTTGCCAATCTCCGAGAGGTCGCCGCTCTGCTGGAAGGCACGAAACGCGTCTTTCCAGCCAACTTTGCCGGCATCACCGGACATGCAAAGGACAGTGCCAGATTCTTGATTCGGCGAATCTTCACGGTGTGTCGTGAGCCCGCTGACATCTTTGCCAGCCAATGCCTTCTTGGCCACCACGTCGTCGAGGAGGTCCTTCATGGCACCTGGATGCGAATCGCAGTTGGCCTGGAAGCGATCAAGTACGACCTTCACACTCTCATCGCTCTGGGCGGTGGACATGTAGATCGATTGTTGGTTGATCCTTACCTCTGTGGTCTCACCCATGAGGTCTGTGAGTTCTTCCAGATTCTGCCCGATCTTCAGGCCTTGCTCCCGAAAGTCTGCGGCCGCGTTGTGCAGCGTGAAAAACCCTAGGCCCGCGGCAACCGCGCACCCATAGGCCATCACTCGTGCACTACCAATCACCTTGCGGATGATTGGGCCTTGATACTTGGTCCGGCTTAGAGCGAAAAGTGCGAGCAGCATGTGGTTTCCTCGTTCAGGGAAGGCCGGGGATGGAGGGGCTCTTGTCCTGGTCGGGACCTTTGCCAGGCGAGCAAACTACTTTGGAAGTAGAGACGACTTTCGTCGGGATGAGGTGGAAGACTCCGTTGTCGCCGGCCTGCCTGCGGTCGTAGACGACCTTGTCGCCAATGGCGCCTGCGCTGCGAGCTTTGTAATCCCAGGTGGCTTCCGCTTGAGAGTCTGCAACGAGCGAGAACTTCGACAACGCGAGGTCGAAGAAATTCGGAATCTTCCCAGCGGCGGGACCCGTTGGGTCTTCTGTGGGGTCGTTGACTCCGTTATTGCTCTGAGCGAAGTTCACGCTGGAAGTGAGCGGGTCGGTTGGTGCTGCTCCCGCGGACTTGCAGTCTCCGACAGCCATGTAGAAGGCTTGGTATCGTGCTTCTTGAGTCGTGAGGATCTTGTACTGATACACGCCCGAGAGCTGCATCATGAGCATCCAGAACATGACGAAGACGGGCGCAATGATGCCCGCTTCGACCATTGCAGCACCACGACCTCGAAAACGCTGCCTAAGTCCACGAGCCATTTCGTCCTCCAGAATTTGAGCAGCTCACTCCACGACGTAGTCAGCACCTTGATGGGCCATGCGCGCTGAGAGAGTCATCTTCTTTTTCCCGCCGAAGCCGCAGACAATCTTGCCCGCGACGGGGATGTCGCAGTGGTAGTCAGCCTCGACCGTTGCCGTGTCTGTCGAGTTGCGACCGCCGGGTGGGTCGCAGGTGGCAGTAATGCTGGTGAGCGTTTTGGTTTTCTTCCAAGGCTCGAGAGCAGCTTCTGCCGCAGTCTGCATGTCCTTACCTGGGTCGCCGTCCAGGTTGGCCGTCCCTTGGTTTTGGGGAGTCTGGATGACAGAACAAGCGCGAACGGAAACACCTGCTGCGTGTTCCATTGCCATGCGAGCCATGCTGTATCGGGTGACTTCCATCAATACGAGGAAGAGTGTGCAGACGGGCATGAAGGCGATGGCGAATTCCGCAAGCACCGCTCC
>JAYVXK010001039.1:0-11563 GCA_043785265.1 Myxococcales bacterium
GGTGTGGACCACTCTCCAGCGAAGCTGAAGACGTGCCGTCCATCTTCGCGGGCTCGGGATCTGGCTGTTTGTCAGGGGATTTGGCGCCGATGACTGTGACGGATTCGCGTCGCATCGCGGCGGCGACCATCGCGAGGATGACTCCGCCGGCGACGGCGCCGAGAAAAACCGTGTCGACTACACTGCCGATGCTGGAGCAATTCGCACCGTGCCCTTGCCTCACGCGCAGGACGGACGTCTCGCTCGTGGGTGGGGAACCCCTCTCATCCTTCGGTTGTCCGCTCATAATCCGAAGCTATCCAAATACGCTGGGTCGATGCGATCGAGGAGAAGAACCGCCGCCGCGAGGATCGACACACCGCAGAGTGCCATCCGCGCTCCACGCATCACACGATGACTCGAACCAAATGCACTCCACGCGCGCGCAAGGATCGCGATGAGAAAGATCGCGCCTCCAAGCGCAAAAAAAGGCTTCACTGATCCACCTTCGTAACTGCTCGCGAGGACTGCTCCCGCTACCGCCACATAGAGGGCAAATGCGAGCGCCACGCGCGAAAAGCGGCTGATTTGCGCGGCGGCATGAATAGGCCGCTTTCGAATTCCCCAACCGATCGCCGCGACTGATAGCGCCAAAAGCAACACGAGGATGCTCTTGGCTACCTTGCGCAAGCGAGCGCGCAGCGCCAGTCGTCGAACCTTCGCAGCGAGCGACGCGTCGTACGCCTCTACTGGTGCCGCTGCCTCGAGAGCGCCCGCGTAGTCACCTCTTGCGGTGAGAATGTCCACCGCGTCATGCGCAGCTTGTTGTCTCGACAACGGGTCTGCTTTTTCGTCGCTCAAGATTTGACGGTAGGCATGGAGCGCATCATCGGGACGATCGAGCCTTCGTTGATACGCATCGCCGACCACGAGCCACGCTTCGATGCGCACTCGCCCCGGCGGAAACGCGTCGGCATCTTTCGCGAGAGCATCGATCGCGTTTTGGTCTGCAAAATGGGCGTCTCGGCGCACGTGCTCGAGCCGCACCAATGGCGCAAAATCTCCTTCTGCGTGACGTCGAAGGTAGTCGATGCGTGTCTCTGCGCGAGGCGCATATCGGGATTGAGGCGCTCGCAAAAGCGATGCGCGGTAGCGATCGAGCGCGGCCGCAAACGCGAGATCGTCTTCGTCCATGTCTGCGAGTTGATAGAGCGCCTCAGCGGCAACGATCGAATCAGCACCCGCGGCTGCGCGTTCGAAGTCAGCGCGTGCTTCAGCGGGAGCACGGCCGCGTGCTGCGAGGCCTGCCTGTACGTCGTCTGTTGGCGACGCAACCGCGCGCATCGAGCACGTCAACAGAACCGCGATGAGCAGCAGACGGACCAAATCGCTCATTTCGACCTGAAAAATAGCGCGATCGCACCCGCTACTTCGCGCTGCATGTCCAGCGTGAGCTCCGGATAGATGGGCAGCGAGAGGGCTTCGCTGGCCGCGCGCTCTGCATGAGGAAAGGCGCCTCGCTCATACGACCACGACGCAAACGCTGGCTCGAGGTGCATAGGCAGTGGGTAGTAGACCTCGGAGGCGATGCCGCGCTCGGCGAGGAAAGCGCGCAGAGCGTCGCGGCGAGGCGTTCGCACGACGAACTGATGCCACACGTGGCCTTCGCGATCGGGCGGCAAAGCAAGCGCGTCGAGAGGACCGAGCAGTCCGCGATATGCGCGGGCTCGCAGGCAACGCGCATGTGTCCACTCGTGGAGTCGTGAGAGCTTCACGCGGAGCACCGCCGCCTGCAGAGCGTCCAGCCGAAAGTTTCCCCCGAGGCGCAGCGCGACGTGTTTGCGTGACTGGCCCTGCGCGCGAATCGCCTTTATTTCGGCCGCGATCGCGTCGTCTGTCGTGACGACCATTCCGGCGTCGCCGTACGCGCCAAGATTTTTGGTCGGGAAAAAACTCAGACAGCCCAGGTTGCCAGTCGCACCTGCAGAGAGTCCGTCACGCGTTGCCCCGATCGCCTGAGCAGCGTCTTCGATCACCATGACCGTCCCCGCGACGCGCAGCAGACCGTGCATGTCCACCATCTCGCCGAACAAATGCACGGGCACGATCGCGCGGGTCTTGGACGTGATCGCTCGCGCCACGTTCGACGAATCCATCAGCACGCCGTCGGGCTCTACGTCGACGAACACTGCGCGCGCCCCGAGGCGTGCGATCACCATCGTCGTCGCAAGAAAGGTAAACGGCGTCGTGATGACTTCGTCACCCGGACCCACTCCCGCAAACATGAGCGCAGCAAGCAACGCGTCCGTCCCAGACGAAACGCCGACCGCGTGTGAAACGCCTAGAAATTGTGCTATTTCTTGCTCGAACGCCTCGACCTCGGGTCCGAGGATGAAGCTCTGCGTAGAGAGGACGCGATCGATCGCCGCACGCACGTCTTCTTTGATCGATTCGTATTGCGCGCGCAGATCAATGAACGGTACGGCCACGCTCAGGTCTCCGTGTCCGCGCGCAGGCCTGTTGCGGTCTCGCGATACACCGCGCCCGTCTCGGGACATCGCCACGTCGCACCGTCCAACACGAGAGTCGCGCCGTGTTTGCCGACCCAACCAACTCGCCGTGCAGGTACACCCACGACGAGCGCGTGGTCCAACACTTCGCCACGCGCGACCACAGCGCCTGCGCCGACCATCGACCAGCGGCCAATGACCGAGCCACAAACGATCGTGGCATTCGCGCCGATCGTCGCGCCCGTCTTGATGAGAGTCCGCTCGAACGCATGCTTGCGCGAGACGGCCGCACGAGGATGGCTGACATTGGTGAAGACGCATGACGGCCCGCAAAACACGTCGTCCTCGAGTTCGACGCCATCGTAGATGGACACGTTGTTTTGAATCTTCACGCGGTCGCCAATGCGCGCGGTGCTCGCAACGAAGACATTCTGCCCGAGCGTGCACGCCTCTCCGATTCGAGCGCCCGCCATGACATGGCAGAAGTGCCATACGCGTGTGCCAGCTCCGATTCGAGCGCCCGCATCGACAATGGCCGTCTGGTGGATGAACTCGCTCATCGATGTTGCGAAGCTTCCATGCGCGCCGAGCGTTGTACAGGTCGACGTGCGTGATAACCGGAACTGGTGTAGTCGATGGCGCGTGACCTTCTCGCCTTCTCCGGCTTTCGAACGCGCGAGGGTCGAGCGCATTCGATGGATGCAGCCACGGTTACTGCTCCTCACCATCGCTCTGATGCTCGGCGGCTGCAGAGGCTGCAAAAACGATCATCCCTATGTGCCGTACGCGATCGGCGACGGCGCGCCGGACGACGCAGACACGAGCAAGTTGGTGGTGGCGAGTGACGATGACGGAGGCGCATTCTTGGAGCAGCCCGCAGAGAAGGCACCGGCAAACGCGACACAATGGCAGATCGGTGGCCTCAAAGTCGACGCACCGACCGGTAGTGTGTTCGAACTCGGTCTCGCGAAGGACCTCGATGGAGACGGTGCTGCAGATGTGATCGCGATCACGCGCGCCGCAGAAAAAAGCAGTGATCCGGGGACACTTGTATTCTACAAGTCGACCGCGCAAGGGCTCGCCCCGTCGCTCACCGCCATCGCGACGGGCCCATTGCCGGGCGACATTCGCTGCTCGGTAGTTCGTCGTCTCGCGCAAGTTGGAAAGCGCAGCGTTCTCATCGAACTCACCAGCAAGTGTCCCGTGGTCTCGTCGCATGATCCTTCGCGCTGGGTCGCGGTCGTCGCATTCACTCCCGCCCCGCGCGTGCACTTTTCGGCCAGCGTGGTCGACCCACCAGGCGCGCCGTCGTTGTTCTTCAATGTCGAAGGATCCGATCGCGACGGCGATGGCATCGATGACGTCTCCGTGCGCGTGTCGATCGAAGGTGGTGGCGCGCCAATGGAACCGTTGCCTCGAACGACTGCCGTGCTCGGGTGGTTCGATCGGCCGGCGGGCATGTCACGCAACAGCGACGATCCTGATGGATCGTTGCGATCGCTTGCGGGAGTCGCGCAGGCGCTCGCCGGAAAAATCAAAGATGCTCCGAGTGTGCCTCCGCGCGTGCGAGCGATTCGAGCGCTCTACTCCGCACTATGCAATGACGGTGGTGCGCCACGATTGACTCGCGTGCTCGGTGACTCCGCGTTGTCTTGCGGTTCGAGCCGCGCTCTCGAAGAAGCCGGACTCGCAGAGGTTCGTGCGTACGCGACGATGGGTGATGCGTTGCTCGCGACGACCTCACTCGCTCGCGCGCAAATTGCGCCCGCGACGAAGACCGCCAATCGCACCAAAGACGGCGAGACGTGGATCCTGCAAGCCGCGCCGCTCGCGGTCGCCACGAGTGTCCGTCAAGTCGCGGCGGTTCCTCTCATCGAGCGAGGCAGGCAGCCCGCGTGGGGCGCGCTCGCATTCGAATCGAGCGGCAAGCTCCTCGTTCGCACCGCCGCAGGTGTCGTGCGGATGGACCCAGACACGGGTGACGAAGGTGACGCACGCGATGTTGCGCCATGGAGCATGGCGGTCGTCTCTCCTGATGGCGGGTCGCGATTCATCGAAGCGTACAACGCGTGTGACGGTGTGCTGCTTCATGCGACGCTCGCTCCGACCGCAGACGGCGACATGGCCGATGTCGATTTGCCAATTTTTCCTGTGCTTGGTTCTCATTGCGCGACGGCGAAAGGCGAGCCCGTCGGCGCGATTCCGATCGCGTGGGGTGCGGGCGGACTGGAGACGATCGTCGACGGATTTCCCGTGCTCGTGTCTGCTTCGGGACGCGCGTCGGTGCTCCAATCCCCTATGAATCAGCCGGTGTCGTTGGGGTCGCCGCGATCGCCCGATGGCAAGACGCTCATCGTCGCGACGCCTCTCGGACTCGTCGTTCGCGGGTTCAGGACGCGCATGTTGCGCGCTGCAGAGTTCGACGGCGCTTACGGCGAGCTCCGCGACTGCGGTGTGAGTGACGACGGTCTGCGTGCAGCGTGCGTCCGCGCGGGGCATGCATGGGTCGGAATGTGGCCCCAGCCTTAGACCAGCTTCGCGATCGTGAACTCCAGGACCTCGCGCGCGTGGTCGGTCGATAGCTTCATGTCACGTCGAAGCGCGTCCCACGTGCGACCGCTGGTCGCGACATCGAGTGCGTCGAGGGTCAATTTGCGCTCGCTCTTCGCGAGTTGATCGAGTTCGCGCCCGAACGCCGTCTCGACTTCGCGTCTGCGAGCTCGCCCGATGCGACTCATCGCCCGAGTGATCGCGGCAGAGTTGGACTCCGCGAGCGTCGCTGCGTGGCGCAGAGTGCTGGTCGACTCCAGCGCAGCGGCACGTTGATATGCAAACGCAGCGATGCGTGCGGGGAGCTTTCCGTCAGTAACGATGATCGTTCGCGCCGTGTCGCTCCGCCGCGCGTGTTCTGCTGCGGCGGCTAAAAACAAGCTCTCTCGTGAGACGAAGTGTTGCCTGATGGATCGCACGGCGACGCCTGCGCGTTCTGCGATCTGTTGCGCGGTTGGTGCGAGGTTGCCGAGATCGGCCAGGTCGAGAAGAGCGCTGACGATGGCTTGGTGAGTTCGCTCTGCCCGAGCATGCCGCCCGTCTCGCTTGATGATCTCCTCTTTCACGGGGAGCACGATGGCATGCCCCATCCCGAACACGAAGGCGGCGAAGAACCACCAAGCACCGCCTGCCCCCAAGAGATCGCGAAGTCTGCGTTGCGTCCGACCACACTCGTATGTGTCGCCATGGCGTCGGAGCACACCTGCGCCGTGACGCCATCTGCAGTCAGCTTGTCGAGATTGCACGCCGCTTCTTCGTTCGGCACCATGATTTGGTCTGCGAGTCCTTGAACGAACAACACGGGCGCGCCGTTTTTGTCTGCGGTGACCACGTTCTGCTGGAGGTAGGCGTAGAAGCTCTTTCCAGGCTCTTCGCAGCCGTTTTTGTCGATGCACGACAACAGAGTCGTCCGCAAAGCATCGTCTGTGAGGTCGCCCAAGTGGAATGCGTTTCCTTGGACGTATCCGCCGAGCGGTGTTTGGCAGAGAGACTCGATCGCCCCCGTCATGCCGGAGCGCTTGGCCAGTGGGAAGCCATCACCCGCGTGCGAGAGCCCGACGCGATTGGCGAAGTACGCATACTGACGCATCACCGCCACGACACTCTTGCTGATGCCGGTCGAGATGGTGAGGTCGGTTGGGTTGCGCAAGATGTCGACGTACCCAAACGAGTTGAGGCGCGTCGGCCACTCGGGCGCAAATGCGATCACGCCTTTGAGCGTCCCGTCACATCCGTATTGAGAAGCGAGCGCCTGCGCGCTGAGCACTGCGCCGCCGCCTTGCGAATATCCCTCCGCGAGGACCTGCGAATTCAACGCTCCCGACGACAAGAGTTTTCGGAGCGCGCGTGCGCCGTCGAGGATCGAATAGGCCTGCTCGCGATTGTCCAAATACGCCTGAACGCCGCCATTTCCGAGGCCCGCGTAATCAGGGACGATCACGGCGTATCCGATCGCCGCCCAAGGCAAAGCCAGTTCGTTGTTCGACTGCGGCTCTTTGGATGGCGTGCACGCCGACGCGATGCCGTCGGTTGGATGACCAATCACAATCACCGGAAGCGGAAGGGCCCGCGGAGTCTTGGGCAAGTACACCCGCGCAGCCGATACGCCTTCTGTTCCGTCGCCGCGTGTCGTGCGAAACGCGATGCGGTAAATGCCAGCGGCGCTCGTCGCCTTGGTCTGTACCCCTTTGCCCGAGATCCGCGTTTGGACTTCGGTGAGCGACCAGTCCGTGTCGTGTGCACACCGAATCACGTCGCCACGATTTTGCGACGTCATAGGTGACAGGGGTGGAGTGACATAGACGTCGTCGATGTTGTCGGCGCATGCGATCGCTGGGACGTCCGCCCGGGGCGGGCCGCTGTCGGCGACACTCGTGTCTGGCGGATTGGCTGCATCCACCACGTCCGCGTCAGGCACGGAGGCGTCCACACCATCTGCTGCGTCTCCGCGAGCGACGACGTTTGTCGGCGCGCCCCCGCACGCAATGAGACCGAGGCCAACCAAGAATACCAGGCTCGAACGCATGCGGCGTCTTACCATACAATTTGCCATGGTTCGGCAAATTGTTTTGGCGGCCAAAAGTGGCCCGATTGTGGATCGAGTCTACTTGTGACGAGGCGCGGTCGTGCAGAGCACGTCTTCTTGATCGCGTGTGCTCTGCAGACATTGCGTCGACCGATCGTTGCAACGAATCACAAGCACTCCGTGAATGAGCAGAGTCTCGAGTGAGTAGCCCGCATGCTGGACGAGGCGCTTGGGAGTGTCCGCTTCGCAGCCGCCCACCATGAGCACGTCGATGCGACGCCCTCCGCCAACTTGCACGACGAGCGTGGCGAGCTTTGCGCGCTCTGCCTTCGAGCCCTTGTCCACGGCTTCTGCCGCGGGGAGCAACTGCTGTTGCAACGTCGTGACGAACGCGCTGTCGACACTGGCGTCGTCCGAATGCGGCTCGGCCATCGCGTTCATGTACCCAATCGCTTGCATCTGCACTTCGGGCGGAAAACCAGAGCCGACGGTAGGACTCGACTTGGGGACAGGTCGTGGAGGCATCGACGCTGCGTCCCATCCCGGCTTTGCAGTTGCGGTCGCCACCACGGCCACGGAAGGTGCTGCGTCGGCCGTCGCCGCGGGTTTGTCATCGCACCCGATCGCGAGCAGGAGCAGTGCTTCAATGATCAGAGCTGTGCGGCGCATGGTGCGCGTAGGATACTGCAAACCGTGAAGCGCATAGGTTTGCTCGTGCTCAGCCTCCTCGCTGTCTCGCAGCTTGCAGCAGCGGAGGCACCGTCATTCGACGCGTCGATGAAATGCGCGGCCGCCGCAGGCCCTGGACGAGTGCACTGCGACGCCGAAGTGCACCCTCCGCCCGGCGCGCGTATTTCGTGGGCCGACCTCGTCATCGTCGAGTCTCCAACGTACGTGGCCCCGCTCAAAGCCCGCATTCCACCGAGTGATGCGACAGAGAGCCGAGACGACACGTGGCGCTGGGCGTTTGCGGTCGTGGCCAAGTCGCGAGGCAAAGGCGACCTAAAGGCGCGCACGCGAGTCGTCATTTGCCGTGGAGACGAATGCACGACCGCGACGCGTGACGTCTCCGCGGTCGTCTCCGCCGGCGAGTAATCGCCCACAAATTTGGCCCAAAATGGTCCCCGGGCGTATCCGAGAAGGATGCAGCTCCCTGGCCGTTTGCGAGCGACGACACTCGGCGATCTGCTCGGTCACGCCCATCGCGCGCGCGCCACCGGAACGATCGAACTGGTCGAAGAAGTGCGCGGTCGCACGCATCGCATTCATCTCTCCATGGGTCGAGTCACGTCGGTGGAACTCGATGGCGCGTCCAGGCGACTTGCTGAGGTGCTTAGAGAACAGGGCGTCATCGACGAGAGCACTGCGTCTCGCTCTGTGCTTCGCGCGATCGCTTCGCGACGGTTGCTCGGCGAAGTACTCGTGGCCGACTTTGCGGTCTCGGATGCAGTCATTGGCGCAGCGCTGCGCAAGCAACTCGTCCTTCGACTCGGAGCTCTCGATGCGCTCACCGACGCACGCGTCTCGTTTCGAGTCGCCTGTCGGCCCCCCAAAGAAGCGCTCACCGATGCGCTCGAGGCGCCAGAGTTTCTCACTGGGCGCAAACGCGCACGCGACCGATCACAGCAGGGAACCCCCAAACCCGCAGAAATCAGCCGCCCCGCGAGCGCCTATCGCTTGCTCGGAGTCGGCGAAAGCGCAGACCCCAGTGAGATTCGCCGCGCCTTCCGTCGCCTCGCGCGCACACTGCACCCTGATCTCCATTCGCATCTGACCCCCGAAGAGCGCCGCTCCCTCGAAGCCCGCCTCGCGATCGTCACCGCGGCCTATCAAACTCTGGTCGCGTGACCTCAACGTCTGCCGCAGTCGCGCTAGTGCATGACCTGCAACTGGGCGAGCAGCATCTTGGCCTCGGGGGTGTAGTGCGAATCCGGAAAACGATGAATCAGCGCGCGCCACGTATTTTTGGCCTCATTCCACGCTTGAATGTCTTCTTGGCACTTTGCGAGTTCGTAGAGCGCGTCGTCCTGCAACTCTTTGTCGGGCGCGTTTTCTGCGACCTGATTGAGCAGCGGAATCGCCTCGCGCGCGCGACCCAGCTTTCGATACGCCTCCGCGAGTCCCAAGCGCACGTTCGGCGCGATCGCTGAGTTGTCTTTGTACTTCAGAGATTCTTCGAACGAGTTTGCCGCTTCTTGCCAACGCTGCACGCGCGCCTTGTCGAGACCTTGCTCGTACATCTGCGCTGCGAGGTCGTTGCGAGCCTTCTCGACGGCATCGGCGAACACGGCTTGCTCCGCGCGACTGAGCGGCTCCTTCTTGATCGACTCGTAGCCGTCGACGACTTCGGTCTTCTTGCCTTGACGAATTAGCTCGTAAAACTGGGCTGCTTTCGCTTCTGCGCGGTCGCGGTCCTTGTGGTCCTCTTCGTTCTTCGCCACGTCTTTGTGCAATCGCTCGTTCTCTTGCGTCTTCTGTTCTGTCTCGCTCTTGATTGAATCGACGCGCGCATCCCAAGCGAATTTGAGCGCGGTGAAGACCACGAACACGAAGACGACATACGCGGTCGCGCTGTTCCACGAGATGCGCCGCTCGTAGGTGCGCTGTCGCTTTGCGATCGACTTGATGTCTGCGCTGAGCGCGTTCGTCAGGTTGTTGGTCTTGATGACGAGCCCGCGTGACTCCACGATTTCGCGCTTGATGTCGCGCAGCTCGTCGTCCACCTCGTGCATGCATTCTGCAATACCTGATTCGCCCCAGGCTTGCGAGCGAGGCGATCTCGGCGTCTCATGGGGCCATGGCTTTGTCTCGGTCCAACCGTTTCGGTCCGCACTCTCACTTCGCGCGAACGTGCGCCGCTTTCGTCGTTGCGTTCGCCTTTGCCTTGTTCGCTCCGAGTGTCGCGCTCGGGGCCACGATCAACGTCAGTCCTGGGGATGGCTTCGCCAAAATCGAAGCAGCACAGGCAGGCGACGAAGTCGTGCTTGCGCCCGGCGTCTACGCATTTCGGGTGTACCTCACGGGCAAAGGAACGCCTGCGCAGCCGATCGTGATTCGCGCTGCGGACCCTAAAAACCCGCCGGTTTTCGATGCAGGCGCGACACCGGTCGACAACCTGCCAGGTAGTTACACCGCAGGTGACAAGGGGCGCGGATGTTGGCAGTTCAGCGGCGCGACGAGCTACCGCGTCTCCGGCGTCGTGTTCGCGAACTGCCACAACCCCGGCGGGAACTCGGCTGGCATTCGCTACTACAACGGCTCGAAGGATCTCTCCCTCAAAGACTGCGTGTTTCGCAAGAACGACAACGGTCTCACCGGCGGTTCGCAAAGCAGCGAGATGACCGTCGAGTGGAGCGAATTCGATCAGAACGGCAACCTCGCGGCGTCGGCGCCCACGCACAACATCTACATCTATGGAGGGAAGTTCGCTCTCCGGTACTCGTTTTTGCACGACCCGATTCAGTCGCAGAACTTCCACATACGCGCGAAGGAGTCGACGATCGAATACAACTGGATCGCGCGGGGCAAGAGCTACGAAGGCGACTTGATGACGGACGACGACTTCCCCGGGGGCAGCCCGTACACGCAGTCGATGTTGTTTCGCGGCAATGTGATCGTGCAAGGAAACCCCGACAATCATGCGCAAATCATCGCTCTCTTCAATGATGGCGGCGCCACGGGACTTACCCTCGCGATCACCGTCGTGCACAACACGGTGTTCGCGGCCAACCCTCAAGCGGCTCTCGTTCATTTGTCGAACGCGGATCAAACCACCATGACCGCGGAGATTGACGACAACATCCTTGCTGGATCCATCACGCCCTATTTGATCGAAGACGACGTGCACGGAACGGCCAGTGGAAAGAGCAACTGGTTCAAGACTGGCGCGAACATCGGCGTGCTCACACAAACAGTGTTCGGCAACGACCCTGGTTTGGACATCGTCTATCGGCCGACCGCTCAGAGCGGTGCGCTCAGCAAAAGCGCCGCGACATCGCTGTCTCCGAACAAAGAATATTTCTACGACGAGAAGAACAGCCGAAAATACAGACTGCGCGCGACCACCAAAGACATCGGCGCGTTCGAGTTCACTACAGTCGGCGACGGTACCGGACCCTACGACCCGCCGCCTACGCTCGACGGTGGAGTTTCGTCGGACAGTGGTTCAACCAGTGACTCAGGTGATGGTTCGACCACCAAACCAGTCGGGTCGCCCACGGGCAATTCGGGGGGCTGTTCCTGCACCGCAGAGAGCACGAGCGGAACCGAAGGAGGTCTTGGCGCATTTGGGCTAGTTTTGGCCGCGTTCGGGCTCGTTCGGCGCAGACGTAACCTTGGACCGACCTAGGCGCGGCTTGCTCGCGTGCTGCGCGTCGTGCTACGTCGGGGCGCAAAATCATGGCGAGCACGACCGACATCCGTAAGGGCCTGCGCATCGAAATCGACGGCGTTCCGTATCACGTGATCGAGCACACGTTCGTCAAACCCGGCAAGGGGC
>JAYVXK010001040.1:0-11523 GCA_043785265.1 Myxococcales bacterium
CGCCAGCAATCTGAACAACCCGTTCGGTCTCGCTCTCAGCAACGACTCGATCTACTTCACCACGCGCAACGACCAAACCGTCTGGCGACTCGCAAAATAAAGCCGTTTCGCGATCACCATTGTAGGCAAACGATCCAACCGCTCATTGCTCGAGTCAATGCGCGAGCGTCCAGACCTGTTGCTTCTTCGCCTCGTCGCAGTCCTCGAGGAAGACTGCCGCGCCTGCGCCCGCGCGCGGCACTGAGAGGCACTTGCCCGTCTTGACCTCACGGATGTGACCCGTCGCCGAGACGCTGAACTTCTCGTTTTCGCCGAAGTGGCACTTGTAGACAGCGACAGCAACACCATCACCCGCGTGTCTACCGCGGATGTCGACGCACATGCCTTGGTTGTCGACGATCGCGTTCATGCCGTCTGCGTTCCAAGTAAAGTCCCAACGCTCACTGTCGCCGGCGTTGCATGGCGAAAGAGTGACACTGCGTCCTTCGGCCGCGCCCGCCGCAACATCCATGCAGAAGCTCGGGTCGAGTCCGTTCTTCACCAAGAAGTGCGCGCCGTGCACGTTGGACGGTGTGACTGGCGGAGGAGGTGGAGGAGGCGGAGGAGGCCGATGGTCGTCCTTGTCGTGGTCCTCTTTCTTGTCTCTGTCATTGTCGGCGCCCGCGGTCACGGAACCGAACACGACGGTCGCCAACAACGACACTGCAACCCCGACACGAACAAGACTCTTCATCGTCGACTCCCTTTTCACGCTCGCCACGGCTCTGGCGTTGGACGCGTGAGCTTCTGGCGGATTCAACCGCGTATCGTGCTATTTTGCTCTTGATGTCTCAACAAAAGGGCAATTGCGGATCCCACCAAGTGATCGTCAACACCGACGGCGTGCGGGTCGCGAAGTGCCCATGCGGCACGTTTCACGTCACTTTGGTGCAGTCGGGCGTCACACTGCAGTTGGATGCGGACCGCCTCGCAGAGCTAGGACGGGCGATTGGTGTCGCACTGCCGAGCACTGCGCAAACGAGCATTCGCATTCCCATCACTGGGTCGACCCCAATCAACTGATTCGGCAACTGACGGACCCGATCGCCGCTCTAGCAAGTTGGCGTGACAACAGGTTAGCCTCTCGGCGTGGCCAGCGTTTTCGCTGTTGTGTCGAAGAAGGTCTACGAGACCCAAGCGCGTCAAGGCGGCAAAGTGCTGGGCGTGGGTCAGGTCTGGTCGACCGACAAGTACGCCAGCACGCATGCGTCGCTGAGGCCTCTCCAAGAGGGTGGTCACATCTTTCTCGTCACGGTCCGCCCGCCTGACGAAGCACTTTGGTTGGTGGCTGTGTTGATGGACGTCAAGTTCGTCAAAGACGGATGGGCGTCGTCTGCGAACGCCGCGGCGATCACCGACATCACTTCGCTCAAGTCGAAGATCAAGTTCGCCAATGGTGCGGGCATCACCGCCGCGAAGGGCAAACTCGGAATGTCGCTCCAGACGCCGCGCGCGCTCTCGATGGAGGACACGGCGTTGTTGCTTCAGGCGATTGGTCAAGCGGGCGCGATGCCGACGATCTCCGCGGCGGGTCCGGCGGGCAAGGACATCCACCTCAATCGCCACGAAGACAAGACGAAGCTGCCGTGCCTCTGCGTGAAGTGCTTTGCAAGTTCCGCTGAGCGCATCGAAGTGGGCGGAGTCGCGTTCGTGAAGCGGCAAGCAAAAGCCAAAGGTCGGACGCTCCATTTTTGGATGCCCGAGCAACTCGCGGCTACCGAGAAGCAAGTATGCGTGGCGGTCGAGAGACGCATGGCCTTGCAACTCAAGGACATTCCGATTGGTCCAAAAAAGCCGAAGAAAAAGCCCAAAAAAGAAGACGAAGAAGAGGAGGACGAATGATCGAACGGCTCCTCTCTTCGTCGCGGCACACGCGTCGCGAGGCGCTCGAGTCGATGCCTTTGCACGTCGAGGCGGCGTATGCGGCGCGTGATGTTCTGGTGAGTGACTCGGACGGGACCGTGCGCGCACGAGCGGCATTTTTTCTCGCGCGCACCGATTACGCGTTTGTTGCACCTGCGTTGCGCGACGCTCTCCACGACGAGATGCCGCTCGTTCGACATGCTGCCGTGCGTGGTCTTGCGCTCATTGGAGATCATCGCGCGCTCCGGCGGCTCGAACGCATGGCGAACGAAGATCCGATCTGGTGGGTCAGGCGCGCGGCGATCGTTTCGGCGACGACGCTCGGCGGGGCGGCGAGCATCCCCATGCTTCGCGAAGCACTCGACGATCCGTTCTGGCGTGTGCGTCATGCAGCGGTTCGCGCGTTCCTTTCGCTCGATGTCGAAGGGATCGAGTCACTCCGCGACGCGACGAGCCCGCGCTCGGCTGGCGCTCTCGCGTACCTAAAAAAGCGCCTCGGTATCGATCACGCTGATCTGAGCGGACCGACAGAAACAACCAACGCGGTTGTCGCGCTGCTCGATCCGGATCCTGCAGTCGTGACTGCTCGTGTCGAACGGGGCGATCCGGTGACAATCGCGTTCTTGGTCGAGTGTCTCGGTGATTCGCACGAAGCGCTTCGCGTGACCGCACGCAAACGACTCGCCGCCCTGCCAGACGCGCGAGCGCTCACACTCGCGTTGCTTTGGCTCGAAGAGCCGCGAGTTCCTCACGCCGCAGCGACCGTCTTTCGTTTGCTCGACGGTCTGGCCGCAGAAGACGTCCATCCGTTGCTCGATCACGCTTTGTCGTCGGGTGCGACCGGCGCTGCATGTTGGGCGCTGTCTTATGTCGCGATCGTGGGCGACACGACGCGTTTGGACCATGTTTTCAGGCTCTCGCGCGCTTTGGACGTGCGAACGCGCCGCGCAGCGATTGCCTCGCTTGCGGCTGTCGCGGACTCGCGAGTCGTGTCGTGTCTGAAAGTCGCGCTCGGCGATTCGGATCCCGACGTCGTGCGTCTTGCCGCATACGGTCTCTTGCAGTCACGCGATCCCGAGGCGGCTGGTGTGCTCGCGAGCGTCAGTCCCAACACAGACGACGAGTTGCTTCGTCGCGTGCTCGTGGCATCGGCAGAAGATCGGGGAGACGTCTCAGCGTTGCGCCTCGCCATGGCAGACGAAGACGCGCACGTGCAAGCAACGGCCGTCCGCGCGCTTTTTGCACGCGATGCACTCGACGACGGCGAGAGAGAACGGTTAGCCGCCGATCGCGATCCGTGGCTCAGATCAGCCGTACTCGCAGCGTCCCACGCAGAACGCGTTCTCTCGAGCGACCCACAACCCGCGCTTGTCCGGCGAGCGTTCACACTCGTTGCCGATCGCCAAGTCGCTGCGTCTCTCGCGAGCAAGAGCGCCGACTCGTGGTTGCGTGCGCGTTCTGCAGCGCGACTCGATCCGTCGACCGACCTGCGGAGCCTTCTCGTTCTCTCTCTCGATTCCGTGGCCGCAGTTCGAGCCGCCGCAGCAGACACGCTCGAGCGCTTGACGGATCTCGATGCGCGGCTCGATCGTTTTTTGCTCACCGAAGCGACCGCAGAGCTTCGCATTGCGGCTCTGGCCTTTCGATCTCGCGCGTTCGACGCCGCGGCCCTCGCCCATCTAACGGGCATGCGCGAAGCCGAAGGGCCGAGCGTTCGTGCGTGGATCGACGACGTGCTTTCTGGCTTCGACGAGAGTCGCCCCTCGGTCGCTGATGTCGCCGAAGCGCGACCAAGACCGCTCCCGCGAGGTCGCGAACTCGGCAAGAGCGGCGTGACCGTGACGCCGCTGGCGCTCTCTGGTGTTGGCAATCTGCCTGTTTTTGGCTTCATCGAAGCGATGCATGCAGGGTGCAACTTGTTTTTTTGGGAGCCGCGTTATCACACGCTTGGCAGGATGCTGCGGAGCAAGCGAGACGCTCAGATCGTCACCGGCACGTATCACGCGTCCGAGCGAGCGATCATCTCCGACGTCGAACGAACACTGCGACGCCTCCGTCGCGAGACGCTCGATGTCTTCTTGTTGTTCTGGGTGCGATCTTCTGCGCGCGTCGCGGCCGATTCATTCGAGGTCCTCTCGCGGTTGAAACAGCAGGGCAAAATTCGCGCGATCGGTTTTTCTACTCACGATCGCGCGCTCGCATGCGACGCACTCCGAGCGCACGCCTGGGACGTGTTGATGACGCGTCACAGCGCGGCCCACCCAGGCGCAGAAGAAGCCGTGCTTCCTCTGGCGCTCAGCAAAGGCGTCGGCGTCCTTGGTTTCAGCGCTCTCTCGTACGGACGCTTGCTCACGAGATCGATCGGCGCGCCCGATGCCTATCGCTACTCGCTCTCACAACCCGGCATCTCCACGTGCATCTCTGCGCCGCGCAGCCTCGACGAAATGCGGCAAAATTTAGCGGTGATTGGCGATCCGCAGCTCTCGGTCGAGCGACAAGCGGAGCTGCGTGCGCACGGGCGAGTCGTGCGCGCGGAGAGCGGTGACTTCGCACACACCATTCGCCGTCACCCGATCAGTCTCGCGGACGTCAGTCCCAAAACCGCCCTGGGCGAATGGCTTGGTCACGAAGAGTCGATCGATCCTCGTTTCGGGTGACGAGGCGCCTCGCAGTCGTTACTCTCGAAGTGTCCCGTAGTCGCCGCAAGGCTAGCCTTCCGTCCGCGATGTTACGTCGCGGCTGATCACGTCCCGCACTGAAGAACGACGAAGAATCACGTCAGTTTGTTGCAACTGACGTGCTTGTCTTCTGCAGAGAAAGTAGCCGGCGGCTCGGGACTCTTCTTTCCGTCGTGGCGATGGCTCGCTATTGTACCAAGCGCGTTTCCGAGTTCGCCGCAAAGCTAGCCTTCTGTCCGCGATGTTACGTCGCGGCCGATCACGTCTCGCATTGAAGAACGAAGAAGTGCGAGATGCGCTGCAGCCTTTATGCATCTCGCTTTCATCTGATGAGAAAGTAGCCGGCGATCTCGGAACGCATTTTTTCCCATGCAAAGTCTAGGAAACCTCCTCTTCGAGCTTCAACCGCTCCTTTCGGATCCGCTCGCCAATCGGGTGGCGCTCCAGCGCATTTTGCAGCGCCACAAGGGACTCGCAGAGTACGAAGTCGCGCGCTTTTACGTGGCCGCGCAGGGGGCACTTCCCAAAGATCTCGAAGAGCGTCTGCGCAGTCGCGATCCCCGAGTACGCCTCGAGGCAGTCATCGGGATCGGTCTCTTTGGATCACGCTCCACAGCAGGTCGCTTCCTACGCATGGTCATGAAGGACCCCGACTCGCGCACACGCACGAGCGCTCGTCGCACGGTCCGCATGCTCGAACTCAATGACGTCGCCATCGCAGACTCGCGCTACAAACTCCGCCCAAATCAACGCATCAAGAGCACGACACCCGGTGCGTGGAATCCGACCGGCTGGGCGTTTGGTGTCTACCAACGCAAAGTTCGTCGCAACGGACAACCTGCAGAAGTCACCAAACACGGCCTGCCGCAACTGGTCACTGCGGCCGACGTCGTGAAGCTGCTCGGTCTGGCAGACGTCACGGCGCTGACGCCTCTTCAACGCGCCGGCACCGGCACGGGAGCGCCTTACGTGGAGTTCGAGATCGACAAGGCCACTGGCGGCAAGCGTGCGATCGCAGCGCCGCGTGCGCCTCTTCGCAAAGTGCAACGCACCATCCTGCGAGAGATTTTGGACAAGCTCCCGATGCATGACGCCGCGCACGGCTTCATCAAGGGTCGCTCCACGGTGACGAACGCAAAGCCGCACGAAGCCGCCGCTCTCGTCGTCAAGCTCGATCTCGTCGACTTTTTTCCCACGGTGCATTTTCGTCGCGTGCGAGGTTTGTTCGGCCAACTCGGCTACAGCGGCGACGTCGCGAATCTGCTCGCGTCTCTGTGCACCTATCGCCCCGTGCTCGCAGATGGTCATGTCGCGTGGCCTGGTGTTCTGCCACAAGGCGCCCCGACTTCGCCGGCCCTTGCCAATCTCGCGTGTCGTCGCCTCGACGCGCGACTGTCTGCGCTCGCAAAAAAATCTGGCGCGATCTACACGCGATACGCAGACGATCTCACCTTCTCGTTTTCGAGCGAACCCAAAACACTCGGTCGCTTCTTGTGGTGGGTCGATCAAATCTGCCAACAAGAAGGCTTCTGCGAAAACACACGCAAGCGTCGCGTGCTCCGCAAAAAAAATCAGCAGCGCGTGACGGGGATCGTCGTCAACTCGGGCATGTTCGTCCCGCGCCGTGATCGCCATCGCTTCCGCGCGATCCTCGCGAACGTGAAAAAGAACGGCATCGACGTCGAGGCGAAGGGCAACAAAGACTTCGAGGCGTACCTGCGAGGTTTTGCGTCCTACGTGAAGATGGTACAGCCCGAGCTCGGCACGAAGTGGGTCGCCGAGGTCAAAGCGTTGCTCGCGAAGAAGTGAACCGCCCTAAGGCTGCTCGGCATTCACGATCGCGATCGCGTCGAGATCAAAACCGTTGGTCGTCATCTTCTTGCTCGGATCGGTCGGACACACTTGCCAACCGATGTCGTGAATGCGCACGAACCGAGCGTGCTTGAGGCCTAAATCAGCCAGATCGTAAGCCTCGCCGCCACACGCCGGAAAATCGATCGGTGAGATGCCGCTGCCAGTGCTCGACAACACGGGGTGCACACCGCTGCATGCTCCATACGGTGGCTTGAGACTCGTGCATGGATAGGTCGACCAGGTGACGCCATCTTCGCTCACGGAGACTTCGCCCGGCTCTGCGTAAACGTTGTTCGAATTGCCTGCGATCCAAAATGCATTTTCGAACACCACGAAGTCCGGACCCGGTCCGTCGACGATCGCGTTGGGCGCAAAGCCGAGAACGATGGTGCCGAGGCGACCGAGCGAAACGACATCCGTCGAACCTTGCGATGAGCCTCCGCCCTCGGGCGGACCCTCGACCACACTTGGCATCGAAGTGACGCCGAAGCCGGCGCAGTCGCCTGGCGAAAACGAAACGACACTCGTCACGAAGCGATCAGCGCGCAGACCGCCGCCGTCGGGGAGGGGATAGTTGCCAGCATCGGTCGGCGTGGGATGCGTCGCATCGGCGGCGGCTGTCGCATCGTCGAAGAAAAAGCCCGCGTCGTGCGCGACATCGACTGGCGTCGCTGAGCAAGCGACGAGCGAAAGCGACGAAACCAGCAAAAATTGGCGCATTTTCGATAGCCCTTCAGCTCGCGCCAAGAGGCCCGCCTGGGGTCTTCGATGGCACTTCGGTCCGCACGCGCTCATTGCGACCCAGTCGTTCGACGACATCGAGTCGCTTGACGGTCTCCGCACGAAACGCAGAAAGCTCGCGCGCGATCTGCTCGATCCCGACCTCGTTCTTGAGGTTCACGCGAAAGTCCGTCTCTGCTTGTGCGCGGTCTTTCATCGTTTGTCGGTTCTGACTCATGACGATCAGCGGACCTTGCAGCGCGACCAGAATGGCGAGCAGCAAGTTGAAGAACGTGAACGGGTAGGCGTCGAATTGATGGTTCGTGGGCAGTACCACGTTGATGGCACTCCACGCGCCCGTGAGAACGAGCAGGAAGATGATGAACGCCCAACTGCCGTTCAGCTCTGCGACTTTGTCGGCGAGCCTCTGTCCCCACGTGAGGTTTTCTTCGATCTCTTTGACGACGTCTTTTGCGGCTCGTTGACTGAGCATCGCGTTCGTCTCGCGCAGGCGCTCGGCCATTTCGCTCAAGATCGCGAGGGCCGCGCTCTTGCTCTTGGCGAGGTGTTCGCCAAGTTCGTCACGCGTGAGCTCGAGCAGCACTGTGTCGACCGTCGCCTCGACGCTCGCCGACCGCGGCTTGTCATCGAACAGAGAGAGCTCACCGAAGTACTCCCCCGTGCGCACGTCTTTGAGAGTGACGCGCGGGGTGTCTTTGTCGGGCGGCGGCAAGAAGATCTGCACCGCGCCCGAGAGCACGATGTACATCGAAGAGCCCTTGTCTCCCTTGGAGAAGACGTTCTCGGTGGCTTTGTAGCTCCGCTCGGTGAGTCGCTTGCCGAGCGCCTCGCGATCCTCATCGGAAAGGCTGTCGAACAGCGGGATCTGGGAGAGCAAGTCTGCCTGGAGCATGCGCTGGGCATCGTCGCTCGGCTCTTGCCCAACCGCAAGCCCGTACAGCGCAAGCGCGGCCACATCGGAACTGGTGCCGTGGTACGCTCCGTGGGTGCAATCTGGTTCCGCAGAGAACCGACAACCTGCTGCCAAGGTATGTCCCTCGTGCGGCGGGAGCTTCGACGCCGATGCGCTCTTCTGTCCAGACGACGGCACGCCGCTCACCAATGCCGCAAGCGCACACAAAGCGCAGCAAGCGCCCGACGGTTATGTCGGTCGCACCATCCTCGATCACATCGAGATCTTGCAGCTCGCGGGTGTCGGAGCGATGGGTCGCGTTTACCGCGCATTCCAAAAGGGCGTCGATCGCGATGTAGCGGTGAAGATCCTCCATCGAGAGTTGTCCGCGAACGAACAACTCGTCGCGAGATTTCATCGCGAGGCCAAGGTCGCCTCGCGCTTGCAGCACCCGAATGTCGTGCACGTGCACCTCGCAGGTCAGCTCCCAGACGGCGCCTTGTACATCGCCATGGAGTACCTCGACGGCATGTCGCTGCAGAGCGCGCTCGCGGCGGCAGGCAACGCGATGGACTTGCCGCGCACGTTGCACATCGTGCTCCAGATTTGTGATGCGGTGGGCGAAGCGCACGCGCAAGGCGTGGTGCATCGCGATCTCAAACCAGAGAACGTGATGCTCGTGCGACGCGGCGCCGACGCGGACTTCGTCAAGGTGTTGGACTTCGGCATCGCGCGGCTCAACTGGGGCGAGCAATCGATGGCGACCGCCGCAGGGCTTATTTTTGGGACTGCGCGCTACATTTCACCCGAGGGAGCGCAAGGCGAGATCGTCGGACCCGCGGGTGATGTCTACGGCATCGCGACGTTGCTCTTCCAGATGCTCTCGGGTCGTACGCCCTTCGAAGGCGACCAAGCCGTCGCGCTCTTGGTGCAACAGATTCACGACGCGCCTCCTACGCTGAGATCGATCCCTCGCGCGTCGTATGTTCCCGAGCCGATCGCCAATGTCATCATGCGAAACCTCGGCAAGGATCCGATGACGCGCGAGCCGGACGGTCGTGCGCTCGGTCGAGCGTTGCTCGATGCTGCCAAACTCGCGGGCTTGTCGGCAGACGAACTCGTCGCGCGGCCGATGCTCATGGGTTCGCGTCCGAGTGGCGCCGTGCAACTTGCGCCGATGCAGCGCACGCGGCAACTCGAGCTGACGCCGGACATCACAGCGCGTCTCGCCGCCACGGCTCCGATGGCGCCAAACCAGCAATCTGCGGCCGCCGCATTGGCGGCAGCCATTCCAACGACCACGCAGCCGCTGGCTCGTGCGTCCTTTCCGACTCCGACGCCTGCGCCTCCCCGTCCATCGGGTGTCGACATCACTCTCGACGACGTCGCTCCGCCTCCGAGGTTGGACCCGACGCCCGTGCCCTTGCGCACGCAGATGTCTGCGCCGCTGCCTCAAGTCGCCGCGACGCCTCTGCCGATGCGGGTGCCATCTGATCCCGGCGTGCGCAACTCTCGACCGTCGTACACGAGCGCGCCCGAACCAGAGCTGGCCGCACCAGAAGAAGACGAGGTCGTGCCGGGAGTGTCTCGTCGGCGCAATCGTTCACGAGCCGTTTTTATTTTCGTCGCGTGCTTTTTGGTGGGCGTGATCGGCTCTGCGGCGATCGCATATAAGATGGGGTTGGTCGGTCAGGCAGCAGACGACAACACACTCGATCACGCCATCGAGCGAGCGAATGACGCGCTTCGCAAACAGCATTGGGACGACCCGCCCGGCGACAACGTTCTCGAGTTGACGGACGAAGGCCTCAAAAAATGGCCCAATGATGCGCGTTTGCTCGACATCCGCGCGCGCGCCACGGACGAAGTCGTGAAGGCTGCTCTCGGCGAGAAGTATCTCAATCATCGCGACAAGGCCGCCAAGCTCGCGCAGCTCGCGCATCAACTCGATCCCACCGACTCGACGGCGACGATGCTCATGAACGAACTCGTAGGCAACGCGTCCGTCGATGCAGGTGTCACGACGGATGCGGGCTCTGTCGCGATCAAACCGAGCTCGCAACAGACGTTCGTCGCAACTGCTCCGCACGCCACGCTAGACGCCATACCGAACAAGCCACGCGCGGGTCAAACGATCGACGTCAGCGCGCGCGCGTTCTCTTCGTCGGGCGGTCCTCCAAAGACTCCGCTCGCTGATGCAGAACTCACCATCACGGGCCCGGGGCTTTCTCCGAACACGCGACTCGTGATGACGCCCGACGCATCGGGTGTGATGCACACGACCCTGACGCTCTTCGATCCAGGCAAGTTCGATCTCACGTTCTCAGCCAAATCAGACGGCGCCGCGGTGAGAGTGACCAAGAGCATCACTGTAACCACCATCACCGTGCCAGATCCTCCGGGCGTGGACGGTGGCAAATGGATGTGACGCGCACCCTGCCGCTTTGCATCGCGTTAGCGCTGACGGCGAGTGCTGCGCGTGCAGACGATCAGCGTTCGTACGACCGTTTGCTCGCCAAGCCACACACCGTCGCGATGCTGCAGGCAGGCATACTTGCTCTGCCCAATGCGCCAATCTCGCAGTCGCATCCAGGCGGCGACACCTTTCTCGGGACGCTCGGCAAGGGCGACGCGACGATCGAGACGGGTCTCGATGTGGTGTTCCGACTCGCGCGCGATTGGGCATTCGGTGCTGGCATTCTCTTTGGTCCCCGCCCCACCTCCGAGGCCGTACCGGGTGGAAACCCAAGCCTGGCGCGCGCGCACTCTCGTAGCTACTGGTACTGGGGCGTCGAGGGTCGGTGGATTCCGCTTCACTATCATTGGCTCGAGGGATGGGTCGGCGTGCACGCCGGCGAAGTGATACTGGGCGATCGATTCGACACGGACGGCCCACCGCGACCGGCGATTTTGGGCACGCGCGAAGTCACGATTCGCACCGAAGGTTTTGCCACGGGACTACAAGCCGGCGCCGATTGGCTGCTGACCGACCACTTCGTGTTCGGCGTCGTGGGGCGCGGCGATCTCTGGGTGCTCCCAAGTACGCAAGCGAGCTCGTCGATCGGTGACCGCGCGACACTCACCGGCGCGGTCTTCGCGTTCGAGGTCGGGCTGACCGTCGGTTATCGCATTCAGCTCTGATCGAAGTACGATGGCCGAACGCATGAGCGATGAGATCGTCGTCATCCCCTATGATCCGTCGTGGCCTCAGAAGTTCGAGATGGCACGCGCGCGCGTGGCTTCTTTGCTGGGCGATCGGGCGATCGCGATCGAACACATCGGATCAACATCCGTCAGCGGTTTGTCCGCAAAGCCCGTGATTGATCTGCTCGTCGGAACGGCGTCGCTCGCAGATGCTGACGCGTGCGTGCCACTGCTCGTCGCCGACGGGTGGGACTTTCCCCAGGACGTCAACGACGCGATCGAGGATCGACGTTTCTTGCGCAAGCTCGATCA
>JAYVXK010001041.1:0-11521 GCA_043785265.1 Myxococcales bacterium
CGCCGAATCACATTGGCGACATGCGAGCCGAACACCCCTCGGTACATGTGCAGCTCGTCGATCACGATGTAACGCAGGTGTTCGAGCGTGCGTGCCCAACTCGCGTGATGCGGGAGGATGCCTGTGTGCAGCATGTCCGGATTGGTGATGACGATGCCGCTCTTCTCACGGGCGGCGCGTCGAGCATCTGCGGGGGTATCCCCGTCGTAAGTGACGACCGACGTGGGCATGTCTGCCGCGACCATCAGCTCGGTGATGGCCGCCTCTTGATCTCGCGCGAGCGCTTTGGTTGGAAATAGATAAATCGCGCGCGAGCCCGGATCATCATAAAACGCCTGCAAAACGGGCAAATGAAAGCAGAGTGACTTGCCACTCGCGGTCGGCGTAGCGACGACGAACGAGCGCTCGCTCATGGCGAGATCGAACGCGTCTGCTTGATGACTGTACAGTTCGGTCACGCCGCGGGTCGCGAGAGCGCGACGCAGACCTGTTGCGAGCGCTGGAGGGAAGGGCCGCGTGCTCGACTCGCGGCCTGGATAGTCGCGCTCGGCTGTGAAGCAGGGCTTCACCCAGTTCGAAGCCAACCATTTGTCGACCACACCATCGATTCCGCGAGGAGTGGTCCAGGGCGTCTTGCGTCGAGAGGGCTGCGCGGACATGGCGCCGATACTAAACGGATGTGCGGTATCGGGCAATCTCGCGCTCGCGCCACAAATCTCGTGTTGACCACACCGCGCTTGGCGCGGACGTGCCGTCACGTTAGAAGACCGCACCGCACTGGTAGACCCGATGGAAGACAACGAAAAGCCCGAGCCAGACGCTGCAGAAGCCCCCCCTGCAGAACCGACGCTCGATCCGCCTGCGGAGGAGCCCGAAGGCGAGACTGAAAGCGGACCAGAAGCCGCAGCCCTGCTCATTGCTCCCGAGTTGCCGCGCCTGGGCATCCCCGCAGGTGCCGGTCGGCACATTCCCGCAGAGGGCGCGCCGAACTACCTTTTTCTCACGATCGTGTCGGTGGTCACTCTTGGCGTCGACATCGCTTCGAAGAACTGGGCGGAGAAAGCACTCGAAGCCTACCCAGGCTCGATCACCATCTGGGAAAATCACGCAGCGTTCATCCTCGCGAAGAATCGCGGAGGGGCGTGGGGTTTCTTTCAAGGCGCGAGCGAAGCCGTGCGGCGCCCCTTCTTTTTGCTGGTTTCAGCGGCTGCGATCGTCTTCATCGTCACGCTCTTTCGGCGTCTGCAGCCCAAGCAACATGCGCTTCGTTGGGGTCTGCCTCTCGTGATGGGTGGTGCACTCGGCAATGTGTTCGATCGAATTCGTTATGGGTTCGTGATCGACTTCATCGATGTCCACACGCAGTACAAAGGCATCGATCACCACTGGCCTACCTTCAACGTCGCCGACATCGCGATTTGCGTAGGCGTCGCGTTGATGGCCGTCGACATGTTCACCTCCAAACGCGGACACGTCACCACGCTGCCCTTGGAGCTCGCGGTCGCGGCGGGTCCCGAGACCGAACACGAGTCGGACGAAGCCGCCACGGACAAACCAGAAGACGACAAGCCCGAAGAGTCTTTTGAAAAGACCACAGACGCCGACAAGAAGGAAGCGACCGAAGGGAGCTGACGAGTTGCGCCCGGAGCTGTTTAGCCTTTTTGGCGTTGGCTTTCCGGCGTACTTCGTCCTTCTGATCACAGGCTTCTTGTTTGCGACGGCGGCCGGTGTGCTTTGGGCACGGCGCATCGGACAAAATCCAGACGTGGTGGTCGATCTGAGTTTGGCGATGTTGCTCAGCGGCGTCGCGGGCTCCCGAATTTTCAGCGTCTTGTTCGATGGCTACCTCATGGACTTCGTCCACGTCTGCACGGACCCGACGAAGGTGGATTGGCGACTCGACAAGGTCACGTGTGTCTCAGCGGCCTACGGAGGCAACTGGGATCCGGTGCTGTCGGCTTGCCATCCAGGGCACTCAGACTGCCTTCTCTGGGCAAAATTCTGGACCGGTGGATTGACCTATTACGGTGGATTCATCGGAGCCACGCTCGCCGCGTATTTTCTTTTGAAGCGAGACAAATTTCCGTTCTGGAAAGCAGCAGACATGGCCGGCTTCGCCATTCCGATCGGACTCGCATTTGGGCGCGTGGGATGTTTGTTGGCAGGTTGCTGCTACGGCGCCGTCTGCAATCTGCCATGGGCCATTTCGTTTCCGGGACGCACATCGACCCTAGCGGCGAGTCCTGCAGCCGAGGCTCATTTCAAAGAGCATCTCATCGCCGATGACTGGCACGCGAGTTTGCCGGTGCACCCCACGCAGATCTACGAGTCGCTCGCCTCTCTCGGAATTGCTGCGTTTTGCCTGTATTTCGTGCATCCGCGCAAGCGGTACGACGGGCAGGTCTTGGTTGCGTTCCTGGTGCTCTACGCCGTCGTGCGTTTCGCGATCGAGTTCTTGCGTCGCGACGACCGCGGCGGCTTGGTGGGGTTGTCGACTTCTCAGCTCATTGGCGCGGGCTTGTTGATGGCAGCGCTCGTCGTTCATGTGCTGCGATCACCCAAAGTTCGCGTTTCTCGAACACCCACGACATAATGCCGAATGTGAAGCCTCTTGCCTTTCTCGCCGTCTCCACAGCTGGTGTCTTGGCGCTCCTTCAGGCGTGTTCCGCCAATCCCCACCCAGATCCGTTGCCAGACTGCGTTGCAACCGACTGCACGATAAACAAGGTCCCTCCGCAACCTCAACAAGACGGAACGGTGCTTGATACTTCGACCGCGCCGGATACGTCGGTCGCAGACACGTCGGTCGCAGACACGTCGGTTGCAGATGCGGCGACGGACGGCTGAAATTCTGCCTTCGCTGGTGTAGCTTCGCGGCATGTCAGCGCGTGTGTTGAACGGGAAAGATCTCGCAGAGAAAGTCCGCGCCCAGGTTTTAGAGGCGTCGTCTCGGTTCGCAAAGACGAGCGGGCGAGCCCCAGGCCTCGATGTGATCATCGTGGGAGAGGACGCAGCGAGCGTCGTCTACACGCGAAACAAAGAGAAGGCAGCGCTCGAAGTGGGCATGCGCGGCAAGCTTCATCGCCTCGCCGAATCGACGACCGAAGCGGACCTTCTCGCGCTCGTCGACCAACTCAATCGTGATCCGGCGGTGGACGGCATTCTCGTTCAGCTGCCGCTTCCCAAGCACATCAAGAGCGAGAGGGTCATCGACGCGATCGATCCGGCCAAAGATGTCGACGGATTTCACCCCCAAAATGCAGGCCTTTTGGCGATCGGTCGCGCCGAGCATGCGCTCGTGCCGTGCACGCCACGGGGCTGCATGAAACTCATCGCGCTCGCCGGCGTTTCGCTCGTCGGCGCCAACGCGGTGATCGTGGGACGGAGCAACATCGTCGGGAAACCTGTTTTGCAGTTGCTGCTAGCGGAGCACGCGACCGTGACCATCGCCCACTCGCGCACGCGCGATTTGCCCGCCGTGTGTCGCCAAGCGGACGTGCTCATCGCGGCGGTTGGCAAGCCCGAGATGATTCGTGGCGATTGGATCAAGCCGGGCGCCGTCGTGATCGACGTCGGAATCAACCGCGTGCCCGATCCACAAAATCCGGACAAGACGCGTTTGGTCGGCGACGTCGCTTATGCAGAGGCGACCGAGCGTGCAGGCGCGATCACGCCAGTTCCTGGTGGTGTTGGCCCTCTCACGATCGCGTGCTTACTCGAGAACACCGTCCTGGCAGCCTCGCGCCGCGTGAAGCTCTAGATGGCGGTCACAGTCGTCGGAGCAGGCCTCGCCGGGTGCGAAGTCGCGTGGCAATTGGCCGAGCGCGGTGTGGATGTCGTGCTCGTCGAACAAAAACCGCACGCCCGCACCGCAGCACAAACGAGCGACAAACTGTGCGAGTTGGTGTGCTCCAATTCGATGCGAGGCGCGGCGCTCGTCAACGCCGTGGGTCTGCTCAAAGAAGAACTGCGACGCGCGGGGTCCCTCATTTTACGGTGTGCGGACGCATCTGCGGTTCCCGCTGGTGGCGCGCTCGCCGTCGACCGCGACAAGTTTTCAGACACGGTCACGCGCGCGCTCACAGAGCACCCACAAATTCGGATCGAGCATCGCGTCGTCGTGGCGATCCCAGACGCCTCGACCGAATGTCCGGTGGTCCTCGCCACGGGTCCTCTCACGGGCGAAGCGCTCGCGCTCGATCTGGCGCGCCTCGTCGGTGAAAAGCAGCTGGCCTATTACGATGCGATCGCGCCCATCGTCGCGACCGATTCGATCGACGAGTCAAAAGTATTCAGACAGTCGCGGTGGGGAAAGGGCAGCGGCGAGGAGTCTCAGGAGCTGTCGGCCGATGCACTGGGCGACGCTGCGTACATCAATTGTCCGTTCGATGAAGCAGAGTACAAGGCGTTCGTTGCAGCCATTGTAAGCGCGCAGAAAGTAGAGCCGAGAGACTTCGAAGATGTGCGTTACTTCGAGGGATGTTTGCCCATTGAAGTGATGGCGTCTCGCGGTGAGATGACTCTCGCGTTTGGCCCCATGAAACCAGTCGGATTGACGAACCCGCACACTGGCAGAAGGCCGTTTGCAGTGGTTCAACTCCGCCAAGAAGACGAAGCGGCCACAGCATACAATCTCGTCGGCTTTCAAACGCGAATGACGTATGGCGATCAAGCGCGAGTCTTTCGGATGATCCCGGGTCTACAAGAAGCAGAATTTTTGCGACATGGGAGCGTGCATCGCAACACCTTCATTCATTCTCCCGAGCTGCTCGACGAGCGCATGCAGCTGCGCGCCCGCCCGGGATTGTTCCTCGCGGGCCAAGTGACGGGCGTGGAGGGGTATGTCGAGAGCTGCGCGGGCGGCTTCATTTGTGGCGTGATGCTCGCGCAATCGCTTCGCGGAAAGCCTCTCGCTCCGCCACCCGTGACGACTGCGCTCGGTGGCATTCGGACGCATCTTTTGCGCAGAGTGCCCGACTATCAGCCCTCGAACATCAACTGGTCGCTCGTGCCACCGATCGCCGTACGCATGAAAAAGAGAGAGCGTTATGGCGTCATGTCCGAACGCGCGCTCACCGATCTGGCGCCGTGGATCGACGCCATCGCGACGAGTCACTATCGACAATAGCTATTGAGCACAGCGCCCGTCTTCGATAACAACCGTAGCGTGGCAGCGCGAAAGACCGACGACGAGCAAAAGAAGCCTGGTCGCGCGTCGTCGACGCAAGGCGACGAGGTTGGGGCAGCGGAGCTTGGACGTCGCGTCGCAGAAAACCTCAAGCGACGCCGAAAAGCGCGAAACATGTCACTCGATGATCTCGCGCGAGCGAGCGGAGTCAGTCGCGCGGCGCTCTCTCAGATCGAAACATTCAAGAGCAACCCCACGGTGGGTCTCTTGTGGAAGATCGCCGTCGGCCTCGGGGTGTCTTTTACCGAATTGCTCGGCGAGCCCACCAAAGGCGTGAGCGTGCTTCGCCGCAATGACGCCCAGGTGCTGCGCTCGACCGACGGAAAACTAGAGAGCCGACCGCTTGCTCCGGCTGGCGCCTCGCCGGTCGTCGAGGTGTACGAGCTGCGCCTCTCCCCGCGCAGTTCACATGCCGCAGAAGGTCACACGCCTGGCACTCACGAGATCGTGATCGTGCTTGCGGGGTCGTTGCGCATGCGCGCGGGTGACGAGACTCACGATCTGGCGACGGGCGATTCCGTGTCGTTCGTGGCCGATCGACCCCACACCTACGAGAATCCTGGCAGCAGCGAAGCGCGCTACCACAACGTGATCATCTACGAACGGCCCTGAACATAGGCCAACGGGTGGACGTCAGCGCGATCTCGCGGTAAAGCCGCGGCGATGCCCCTGCTCATTACCGGCGCGAGCGGCCATGTTGGGGCCAATCTGTTGCGCGAGTTGCTTGCGCGAGGCGAGCGCGTGCGAGCATTGGTGCGCGCGAGCACGAGTCGCGAACCGTTTGCGGGTCTCGACGTAGAACTCGTCACCGGAGACTTGCGCGATCTCGAGGCCATGCGACGCGCCATGCGTGGCTGCAGCGAGGCCTATCATTGCGCCGCAAAAGTGACGACCGTTCGTGGCGACGAGCAGGAGCTGTTCGACATCAATGTGGTCGGCACGCGCCATGTGCTCGAAGCCGCGCGGCTCGAGAAGGTCCGTCGCGTGGTGGTCACGAGCTCGCTCGGCGCGGTCGGCCAACCCAAAGATCGACCGTGCAACGAAGACGACGCATTCAATCCTTTCGAGCATCATCTGCCTTACGAGGCCTCGAAGGCATGTGTCGAACACGAGTGTCTCGAGGCCGCCGCGCGCGGTGTCGACGTGGTGATGGCGATCTCCACGGCAGTGCTGGGCCCCTATGATTTTGGGCCTTCGCGCATGGGTCGCGTCATCAAGGACTTCGCGAACAAGAAATTGAACGCGTTCATTCCTGGTGGTTTCGAGTTCGTCAGCGCGGCGGATCTTGCGCGCGGTCATGTGCTGGCGATGGAGAAAGGTCGCGCAGGTCGGCGTTACATCTTGAGCAGTTCGTTTTTGTCGGTCGACGAGCTGATGGACATGCTCGAGCGCATCACGACAGTCCGAAAGCCCTCCATGCGCCTGCCACCCACGATGATGATGGGCATCGCTCATGTGACGACGTTCGTCATGCAACGAGTCTCTCCAAAGGCGCCCCTCCGCTTCACGCCCGACGCGGTGCGACTTCTGTCGATGCGACGCACCGCCGACATCTCTCGGGCAAAAAATGAATTGGGCTACGTGCCGTCCTCCATCGAAGACGCCGTTCGCTCGGCGTATGATTGGTTCGTGCAGCACGGCGACATCACGGCAAAACAGCCAATCGGAGCCGCCAAGTCACTCGGGGGCGAAGGACAGAGGACCACCGCATGAGGATCGACCCGCCCAAGACCACGGCTGCGCCGGACTTTGCGCACGCAAAAACCAAACGACAGAAGCAGCGCGCCGCAGGTCTGCATCCCGACTACTGGTACCCCGCGGAGTGGTCGAAGGATCTCAAAGTCCTAGACAAGAAAGAAGTCATCTTCTGGAAGCGCTCGATCGTCATCTTTCGAGGCGCCGACGGCAAAGTGCGTGCGCTCGAGAATCGCTGCGCTCATCGCCAACTCAAACTCTCGCGAGGCACAGTCGAAGGTTGCAACCTCGCGTGCAGCTATCACGGGTGGGTCTACGAAGAGTCCGGCAAGGTCGTCGAGATCAAGCACTCGCTGTTTGGCCACAAGATGCCGCAGGTCGAAGTCGCTGCGTTTCCGGTGATGGAGAAGTACGGCATCATTTGGATTTTCCCCGGTGATCCAGAGGTCGCAAAAACGCGCGAGGTGCCTGAAATTCCCGAGTGGAACGCATCGAGTGGGTGGAGCACCATCTCGATCGACTTCACGTGGAAGGCGCACCATTCGATCATCATCGACAACACGTGCGACTTCACTCACGCGTATCTGCATCGTGTGCGCAAGCCGTTCACTCACGCCGAACTCACGAGCTTGGCCGCAAAAGACGACGCGGTCGATCTGACGTACGACACGAAGGTCGGGCAGGGCAGATTTCAAAAATTACTCGTGAACCAAAAGACCACGAACACCAACGCGATGACGCTCGGCTATGCGTATCCGTATCAATGGTCGAGCACCGACGACAAAATCAAACACTGGTGTTACGTGCTGCCGATCGACGAGCGCACGACCCGCACGTTCTTTCTCTTCTACTTTCACCCCGACATGATGAAGATCCCTCTGCTCGGACTCCACGCGCCGCAGGGGCTTCTCAAGGCGATCATGCCGCTCGCAAAGCGTTGGATGGTGCGTCCGCTGCTCGACGAAGATGGCGTCGCGGTAGAGGCGGAGCAGCAGGGCTACGAGCAACACTTCGACAAGCCAGTGCCTGATCTCAATCCAGTCGTGCACGCGTTTCAAGCGCTCACGATCAAGAAGTGGGAGCAGTACCTCGCGACCCTCGCGCCGTCTTCGCGCGCGGTTTTGGATCAACAAGCGGCTGGCGAGTAACGAAGTCGACGTTCGCTTTGCGCAGGCGCGCGGTAGCCGTGTCGATCGCGTGCGCGCCGATGTCCAAGCCCAAGAACTTGCGTCCGAGTCGCGCGGCGACGACCAACGTGGTGCCTGATCCCGAAAACGGATCGAGCACCAACGCGCCAGGCTCGCTGGAAGCTCTCACGATGCGTTCGAGCAATTTCTCGGGCTTTTGCGTTGGGTAGCCAGTCGTCTCGCGAAGGAGCGGTGTGTTCGCGACCATCGCTGGGCAGTCATTCCACACCGTGCCGAGCGCGCGCCCTTCGTCTGCATAGTAGCGATACGTCTTGCCGTTGATCGTGCGATCGCGAAAGGCGCGTCCGCTCGCGTCCTTCTTCTTGAAGTGCATTGAGAGGCTGGTTTTTGCGAACGGTTCGCGCAGCGCCGGATCGTCTGCGTTCCAGACGAAGTCATCGGTCTTGGTGAACACGAGGAGTGTCTGGTGCGTGATGCCAGGCCCTTTGCGAGACTTGCTGCCATTGCCAGGAGCCCAGATCACTTCGCCAATGCGGCGCGATCGTCCAAAAATTCGATCGGCCATCACGGCGGCGTGGTGAACCGCGCGGTGGTCGAGGTGCAACCACATGGTGCCGTGCGCCGACAATAGTGTATGAACTACACGAACACGCGCTTCGAGCCATGTCAGATAAGCCTCGAGCGAAGGCCAGCGATCGTCATACGCCACGGGGCCGTCCGCGCGAGCTTGCGTCGCGTGGGTGCGCGCGCCGAACGTGACGCCCACCGCGAAGGGAGGATCGAGATACGCCAGATCGACCGAGCCGGCAGAAGCAAACTGCGTCGCGCAGATCGCGTCTCCATGGACCAGCAGGTGATCAGCGCGGATCGGCATTTTTCAGGGCGATTGCGGCAGGCGTCAGTGGAGCGATGATGTATTGCGCGAGCTCTGCGTTGGTCTCGGTCGCGGTCGGCGGAGGCACGATGAGCCAAGGGCGCGCTGGACCAAAAGCCTCGCAGCCACGGGCGAGTTCGTCCGCGTTGCACGCGGTGCGCACGTGAATGTGATCATCGTGGAGACCTCCCGGCTTGGGTTGGGCCATCACTTGTGCCGCGCGCCAGACCAGATCGACAGACTCGCCGCGCGCCTGCGCCCATTCGAGCAAGATCGCCTTGAGGTCGTCATGCACGAACACCCATTGCACTCGCGCGCTTTCATCGGTGAGCAGCGTGCGTATCAAGAGCCACTCACGTTCGACGTCGAATCGATAAAACGTGCCGCCGTCTTCGCCGAGTCCGTCTGCGCCAATCTTCACGAATCCAGGGCTGCGGACTGGGACGCCGTCCAACGTCGTGAGATACAGGAGCAGGTCTGCGTCGCGCCCACTGCGATGCGACAGATGCGGAAGCGCAGGCCCTCCACCCGTTGGTGCAGAGAGATCTCCAATCGTGAGGACGCTCTCGGTCCGCGCGTTTTTGACCGTGAGCGCCGCGCGCCCAATCGCATCGGCGAAGCGGGGCAGGGCGCTCCGTCGGCCGTTGTCACGCAAGAACCGAAAGCCATCGCCTGATTGCGGCAGCGTTTGACCGTCTTTGAGAACACCATGATGCGGTAGTCCGATCGACCCCGAGGCATTGGGCTCGAGCGGTGTCGGAATGCGCGCGCAACCCAAAAATAGCGCGGCAACCATCCATCGGGTGTTGACCACGCCGCGGCCTAGCCGCAAACGTGCCGTCCGAAACGCCGAACAAGAGCGCATGCCAAAGCTGCTATGCCATTAACCCGCGAGGACAGGGACATGGAAAACGTCACGGTGGTCGATCACCCGTTCATCAAACACAAGCTGACGCTCATGCGAAAGAAGCAGACGAGCACGGCGAACTTCCGCCTTTTGCTGCGAGAGATTTCGATGCTGCTCGCTTATGAGGCCTTGCGCGACGTGAAGGTCAAAGACGAGACGATCGAGACGCCGCTGGCCACGATTCAGTCGCCCATTCTCGACGGAAAAAAGCTGGTGCTCATCGCCATCCTTCGCGCCGGACAAGGCATCCTCGACGGCATGTTGCAGATCGTCCCGAACGCGCGCGTTGGGCACATTGGCCTGTATCGCGATCCGAAGACACTCGACGCGGTCGAGTACTTCTACAAGGTGCCAGTCGACCTATCCGACCGCGACGTGATCGTGTGCGATCCCATGCTCGCGACCGGCAACTCTGCTGTCGCCGCCATCGAGCGCGTGAAGGCGAGCAAGCCCGCGAGCCTGAAATTCGTGTGTTTGCTGACGTGCCCCGAGGGCCTGAAGACCTTCCACGAGGCTCACCCCGACGTGCCGGTGTACACCGCGAGCATTGACGAACGCCTCAACGATCACGGGTACATCGTCCCCGGACTAGGAGACGCAGGCGACCGTCTCTTTGGAACAAGATAATTAGCGGTGCTTCATTTCGTTGAGCCATTTGTCCATGCTGGTCGCGTCGGCGGCGTCTTGGCGGACGAGGGCTTCCATGGGCCACCAGGCGACGGGGCGAGCGTTGATCGTGAAGACGATGTCATAGGAGCCAGTCTTGTTGGCCATCGGGGGCGAGCCTAGGCCGCTGCCGATCGCCATGCATTGCCACGTGTGTTCCGGGCGCACCTCGTGGAAGAAGCAACCATCGTTGCGGCCCACGATTTTGCCGGTTTCGTCGAGGACCCATGCTCCAAGAGTCACGTCGCTGCCCGACCAGCCACGGCTCGCGCGCGCGAAGTAAGTGAGATCGACGCGACGTGGGTAGCTGCGTTCGGACCACGTGCTGTGAATGCCGAGCAGAGTGAGTGGGTCCGCTTGCGCTTGTTGCGCGACGACGACATCCACATCGGGCTCGCCGTCTTCGAGCGCGTCGCTGTCGTGATCGTGGGTGGACTCGTCGCCCTCGTCTGGGGCTTCGACCGTGACCCAGGCGCGCCCGACTTCTTTGCCTTCGAGCGACACGACGATCACATGCTTGCCGAGCTGCTTGGGAGCAAACGAAATCTGGGAGCTGATGAACGCGACGCGCTGTTTCGCCTCCACCGTGAGTGACTCGCTCGACGTCCCGAGCGGCGCGCCCTTGGGATCGCGCACTTCGAAACGCACCGCAGACTTGCCCACGGTCGCGCCGAAAATCAGTGCGACGCATGGCAATCGCGTGGCTTCGCCGATGGGCGCGTGAACCGCTTTGAGGTTGCCCATGAGATGCGCGATGGGTTGATTGTTCTCGTCGCGTGTGACCTGGAATTTGTCCGTGACAAACAAGTCTGCGTACATGCGCACTCTCTGTTTTTGCGCATAGTCTTGCAACGACTTTTGAATCGTCGCGTCTTTGCCGGCGATGGCGTCACGCAACTCGGTGACGGCAACAGCGCTGTAGATGGGCGCGATCGCAGCCTCGCCGAGGCCCGTGTACAGGATCGCGTGATTGACGCCGGCGACTTCTGCGCGGCCGTGATTGTGAAACGTCACCACGGGTCCCCCCGAAAATCCGGGGTAAA
>JAYVXK010001042.1:0-3589 GCA_043785265.1 Myxococcales bacterium
CGTGGTCTGGCATGATTGCGGGCTTTTCAGACAAGCTGAAGGCCGAGCAACCGCAGACACAGGGCGAGTTGTCGAACGTGCTGGTGTCGACAGGAGGACACCTCGACGCGATGGCTCAGATGGCGAGCAACAAAGGCGCGATGCAAGCAAAGCCAGACGCACCCAAGAAGCCGGACGCGCCAAAGAAGTAGAACGCGCGACGTCAACGTCGGCGCGTCGAGTCTTTTCCTAGACCTTTCGCGCGAGCGAGCAGCGTCGCACGGGTGAGACTCTGGTCGTCGAACTTGCCTTTGATGCGAGCGGCGACCTCTTCGAGTTTGCGTCCGCGTTCGCGACCGTCGTCGAAGAGCACACGTGGCGGCGGACCCTCTGTGAGACCATGAAGCGAGACACCCGTCAGGCGAATGCGAAAGCGATCGGGGAGATCAAAACGGTCGAGGAGTTCGCACGCAGCTCGGTGAAACGACAGCGTGTCGCACGCAGCTTCGGAGAGAGAGACTTGCCGCGATCGGAGCGTGAAGTCAGCGTATTTCAGCTTCACGGTGAGTCCACTCGCGGAGAAACCCTCGGCGACCAAATGGCCAGCGACGCGCGCGCAATGATCGAGCAGTGTCGTTTCGATCGCAGCGCGTGATGTCAGATCGGTCTCGTAGGTTTCTTCTGCGCCGATGCTCTTGGCGACGCCATGCGGATTGACTGCGCGGTCGTCTTCGCCTCGTGCAAGAGCGCGCACCTGCGTGCCCCACTCACCAAGCACGCGCTCGAGAGCATGCAGCGGCGCCTCTGCGAGGTCGCCCAATGTGCAATACCCAAGCGCTCGCAACTTTGGCGCGGTCTTCGGACCGACTCCCCACATGCGCTCGACAGGCAACGCCGCGAGCGTCGAGCGCACGTCTTCTGGACGCACCACCACCAAGCCATCGGGCTTCTGGAGATCGCTCGCGATCTTCGCCACGAACTTGCACGGCGCGACCCCAGCAGAAGCTGTGAGGCCTGTCGACGCCCGCACGTCCTGTTTGATCTTGGTCGCGATGGCGAAGCCGTCGCCGAACAGCGACTGACTCGCGGTCACATCGAGAAACGCTTCGTCCACACTGAGCCCTTCGACGAGCGGCGTGTACCGACGAAAGACTTCGAACACCGCGCGACTCACTTCGAGGTATCGATCGCGACGCGGCACGACAACCTTCAACTGCGGACAACGGCGAAGCGCCTCCATCATCGGCATGGCTGATTTCACGCCATATTTGCGTGCTTCGTACGAAGCAGCGGCGACGACCGATCGCATCGAGCGCCCGCCAACAGCGACGGGCAAACCGCGCAGCGAGGGATCATCGAGTTGCTCCACCGACGCGAAGAACGCATCCATGTCGACGTGAAGGATCTCCCGAGTCACTCGCGCAATCTATTACGGGCGCGGATGACGATCCACGCCATGCGCGGCAGGTGTCGAACGCCAAGCCCCCGAGCGCCCGGAAAGTAGATCGGGCGAACAGGTACATGAGCGATCGAGATGCGCTCACGTACGAGCATGGAGAGCAAATCATTGGGGTAGCCGTACCGAGGCCATAGAGAGTCGAGACCCGTTTCGGCGGAACCGATTCGATCGCATGCCCATCGCGCGATGGCGGTGTAACCGCATTGGCTGTCGCGAATGCGAGAGCCGATCGCGAGGCTCGTCGCGATCGAAAAGACTTCGCCACCGACTCTGCGTGTCCACGGCATCGCGCGCGAGGCCTGGTGAGCGAAGCGATTCCCTTTGACGTAGCCGACCTGTCCGAGCACGACAGGCGTGGCGACCGCCACGAGATCGTCGGGGTCCATTTGACCGTCTCCCGCCATGACGACGAACGCGTCGTTTGGCGAGCCAGCTTCGCGCTGCGCATGCCGATAGCCGGTGACGATCGCAGCGCCGACGCCCCGATTTCGAGGATGGCGCACCACCGTGACGCGTGCATCACGCATGCTTTTGGCGGCTGAAAACGTGCGGTCTTGGCTCGCGTCGTCGACCACGATGATCTGGTCCACACACGGCGGTATCGTGCGCACCACACTCGCGATCCGCGGAGCTTCGTTGAAGGCGGGCACGACCACGACGACGCGCGCACCTTCGATCATGCCGGCCAGGTGTAGTATGCCGACCGCTCGATGCGGAAGAAGGTCGTCGTCGCCCTGTTGATCTTCTTGCTGGTGATCGCGGCGGTCTTCGTCTTTCGCACGCCGTTCCCCAGCAACGACACACCCGAAGGTGCGTATGCGCGCATCGCCAAGTCGCTCGCCGAAGGTCGGTCGCATGACGTGTTTCCGTACCTCGAGACCGACGCTCAATGGGCGTGCATCAGCATTCATGACGCGCGCAAGGCGGCGTACGATCGCATCGAGAGGAGCTACCCGCCGAACGAAAAGCAAACGGCGGAGAGTGAGTTGCGCGCGATGGCCATGACTGACGACGGTCCTGACGTGTTCGTAAAAATCGCAGAGTCTCGCGGTTGGTTCGACCGATTGCAGAAAGACCTGTCGGGTCAAAAGAGCGTTGAAATCAGCGGCGATCGTGCGACCGTCATCACCGCGCGCGGTACGCGCTACTCATTTCGACGACGCGACAACGGCATGTGGGGCCTGACGATGTTCACCGCCGAATTGGTCAGCGATCGTGACAAGGCCACGCGCGATCTCAGCGTGGTGAATGCCGCCGCCGACGACTACGACCGCGCGCGGCGGTGATGCTCACTCGCCGGGAGCCAAGTCTGGCAGCTTGTGCGCGGTGGCTGTTTTGAAGCGGTGGAGCGCGCCGCCACGCGCGACGAGTTCGCCAGTCTTCCACACACCGCAGGTGCCCGACACGAGTCCGCAGACCCAATCGTCCGCAGGGAGCAGCTTCGCAAGCACATGCAGTTCCTCCCAGTTGTCGGCTTCGCCGTGCGCGTCGAATGATCGTGGCACTACACCGAGGCAGTCGAAGAGTTCGGGCTCGCGGTGGCCGCCTTCGTCATCAGGAAAGAGCACCCACTTCTGTCCCAGCAAGATCGAACCAGCGGATACGCCCTCCATGGGTTTGCCGCTCGCGTTGAGATCGCGGAAAAACTTCGCCATGCCACGATCGTGGATGATGGTCATGCCCGCGTGAACGTCACCACCGCTGAAAAACACCAGATCCGCATCTTCGAGCTTGGCCTTCGCTTCGCTCGTCGCCAGAGCCTTTTTGGAGAGGCGCACAGGGACGAGCTTCGCCGTCAAACCAAACACGAGAGCGCCAAGCATTTTTTCGAAGCCCACGTTGTCGTCGGCGCACGCTCCCACATACGCGATGACCGGTTTTTTCTTTCCGATCTTGGCCGCGAGCTCTTCGTGAAATCGCACTGACCTGCGACCCGTTCCGGGTCCTGCGCCTGCCATCAAGTAGACGACGCCGTGACTCATGCTTTCGACCTCTCTCTCAGTGTTGATAGCGAGCGACTCTGACCCAAACCAACTTCGCTAGGCAAACCCGACTTGCGCCAGCCTGGCTCGGTGACGCGGCCAAACGCATCACGTGCGCCGTCCCACCCGGCGAGCTGCTCCATCACTTGCGTGAAGCCCTCCGACTCGA
>JAYVXK010001043.1:0-3586 GCA_043785265.1 Myxococcales bacterium
GACGCAGCGACATTCGCGCAGGTCGTCAAGACCGCGTCTGCCACTGCGACCGCAAAGAAGTAGACCGCTCTCGCAGCGTGATTGCGCTTTTGTAGCGCAGAGGCGAATCTCTGCACATGCAGAAGGGTGATCGCGTTGCGTTGATGACTTCGGGAGGCGACGCGCCTGGCATGAACGCCGCGCTTCGTGGTGCCGCTCGTGTGGGCGCGGAGCTCGGGCTCGAAGTCGTGGGTGTCGAAGAGGGCTACGTCGGCTTGATGGCGGGCCGCGTGGTGCCTCTCGAGTTGCGCATGCTCGACGAAGCGTCGCGTCGCGGTGGCACTGTCTTGGGCACTGCCCGCAGCGCGTTGTTTCCGACCGCAGAGGGACAAGCCAAAGCACGACAAGCGATCGCGCAACATCGCATCGCGGCACTCGTCGTAATCGGCGGCAACGGATCGCTGACGGGCGCGCGAACCTTGCTCGGCACACAGACCGCAGACGGATCACGGCTTCTTGTCGCCGGATTGCCTGCTTCGATCGACAACGATCTCGCATCGACTTCGATGTCGATCGGAACCGACACGGCGATGAACACGATCGTCGAAGCATGCGATCGCATCTTCGACACGGCGAGCGCGCACAGACGAACTTTCATCGTCGAAGTCATGGGGCGCGACATGGGCTACCTCGCCATGACCGCAGGCATCGCTGCAGGCGCAGACGCGGTGCTCGTGCGCGAGACTGGCAAAGACGAAGACGCTTATGTCGAACAAGTCGTCCGCACGATGGTGGCGGCCTATCAGGGTGATCACGCCAAGCGACGCGTGCTCGTGATCAAAGCCGAAGGCGTGAAGATCGACACCGCGCATTTGAAGCGGCGCGTGGACGAACGCGTGAGCAAGCTGCTCGGAGACGTTGCGGTCGACACGCGCGTCACGGTTCTCGGTCATGTGGTGCGAGGCGGATCTCCGTCTGCGTTCGATCGACTGCTCGGTGCGCGCCTGGCCAATTCAGCCATGCGAGAGCTCTTTCTTGGCAACACTGATTTCATGGCCGGTTGGATCGGGCCTGGTGTGGACGGTGCGCCTTGCCAACACGATCCCTATGTCGTCGCGACGCCTCTCGAAAAAGTGCTCACCGAGACGGCGCGCTTGCACGCAGGCGATTCACCACTCGCCGCATGGCGCAAGAGGATCTACGCGCAAGTCGAGTCGATCCTCGAGCGCTAGTGCCGCGATTCTATTGAATCGACGGCACTAGGAAATTCGCGGGAGCGAATTTCGGGTTTGGGCGAAGCCCAAGAAACTGTCTAGTGCCGCGATTTGCAGCGAAGCTGCCCGGTCCGCAGGAACCCATCGTTTCGATGGAATCGCGGCACTAGTAACCGACGATGCCAAGATCGCGATAAAGACCCGCGTCATTGCCGAAGCCGCACGTCAGGTTGCCGGTCTTGTCGAGAAATCCAAAGCTGCTCGAGCGCAATGGAGGCTCGCCGGTGCGGTCGACTTTGCTCCACGACTCTTTGCCTGCGCGCAAGTCGAGAAACCAGAGACCAGGTTCTGTCGTGGCCTGATCGGCTGTGCCGCCAAACACCATCATGCGCGGTCCGGAGGGATCGAACACGAAGCACCCATTTCTACGGCCCTTCGGCGCGGTTCCTGTGATCGCGATCGGTGACCACGAAGGAACGTCATTGCTAAGATCGAGCGACCACGCGTCGCTCGCGGCGTTCACTGGATCGTTTGTTTTTCCGGTTTGTCCTCCGCTCCACACGATGAGTCGATGATGGACTTGGTCCATCGCGTAAAACGATCCGTAGCGACCTGTCGGGTGAGGATTGAGCGTGAGCTTCTTCCACGTGGGCACATCGCCCGCGAGTGTCATCACCCATGTATCGGCGAGCACACCCGATGCAGATCCATAACCGCCGAAGAGAACGAACCGCTGTTTTCCGGCGTCATACGCGAACACATGCAACTCGCGCGTGTCAGGTCCCGTGCTCGTGAGTTTGGTGAACGTGGCGTCGCCGTTGCCGTAAGCGATCTTGAAAAGATCATCGAGATCGTTGGCCGCCGTGTAACCACCAAACGCATACGCGAGTCCCGCGCCCGGAACGATCGCGACGCGACGTGATCCAGCGCCTGGGATCGGATCGCCTTTTGGCGTCCACTTCGTCCATGACGAATCGCCGAGGTGAAGTGTCCACGCGTCTTCGAGGGGTGTGCCTTGCGGCTTGTATCCCGTGCCGCCAAACATCAGCGCGACATTCGCGTTGTCGTCCACGATGAACGCGCCGTGCTCGCGCGCGTCAGGGCCCAGCGGCACGTCCCACATCGGATGCGCCTTCCAGCCGATCGGAGCCACACTGAGATGGACAGTGATGGTCGTCGAGAGGTTGTGCACGTCCGTCAGTGTGATGGGCAGATCCACGGCACCCGACACTGTGTAGTCTGCATGTATCGAGAGATGATCTGGCGCGGCGTCCACGTCGATGCCCGCAGGCGGCGCGCTCTGCACCATCACCTCTCCGTCGGCCTTGAGTGTGATGGGCAGGTCTTTGGTTTGACCTTGTCCGAGCGCGACCGGCGCACCAGGTGCGTTCGTCCACGCGGGCGGAGTGGGTTTGAGCGGCGAAGGGGCGGTCGAGCTGCTCGAGCATGCGACCAAGAACAAAAGGATCGAAACGCGCATGGACGGCGTCACGCAAGCGTGGTGCCACGCGTTTGTCGCTCATTTTAAGTCGATTTCGAGCGCTTCGTCAGCAAATGCACATGCAACCGCGGTCCTTAGCGTCTGGATGAAGCGGCCTCCGCGTCCATGCTATCTGTCGTCATTCTTCGTGCTACCTGGGACCTCGCCATGACCGATCCGCATGCATCGATCCTCGCTTCTCTCGACACGCTCGCGGGCTCGTACGCCGCGCGCTTCGAGTCAGCGACCACGGAGCAAGCGCTGCGCGACGAGAACGCAAAAGTGCTCGGCAAAAAAGGCGAGCTCACGGCGGTGCTCAAAGAGATGGGCAAGGTCCCAGCCGATGCGCGCAAGACGATTGGCGAGCGAGTCAACACACTCAAGTCAGAAGTCGAGAAGACGTTCGAGGCTCGTTTAAAGGCGATTCATCGCAAAGCGCGCGACGCAGAACTCAACGCGCCGCCGTTCGATCTCACGCTTCCGGGTCGCTTGCCTGGGCGTCGCGGTCACGCGCATCCGATCTCGATCGTGCGCGACGAGATCGTTGGCATCTTCGAGTCGATGGGCTTCGCGGTGTTCGATGGTCCTGAGATCGACACTCCCGCGAACAACTTCGACAAGCTCGGCTTCCCGCCTGATCACCCGGCGACCGACATGCACGACACCTTCTACACGAAGGCCGGTCATGTTCTGCGCACGCACACGAGCAACATCCAAGTGCGCGCGATGAGCACGTGCAAACCTCCCTTTGCGTTCATCGCGCCGGGCGCTTGTTATCGCGTCGACAGCGATCTCACCCACTCGCCGATGTTTCATCAGATCGAAGCATTCTTGGTCGACGAGCACATCACACTCGCTCACCTCAAAGGCGTTCTCGCGGAGTTCGCCGAGCGCTTTTATGGTGCGGGCACGC
>JAYVXK010001044.1:0-3579 GCA_043785265.1 Myxococcales bacterium
CGCAAGGTTGATCTCGTTGAAGTTGGCGGCTTTGGCATCGCCGGTGGCATGTCTCGCACGGTGGCACCGAACACGCTGAATGTCGGCGCGTACGACGACGAACAAGGAACACTCCCAGTTCATGTCATCGCGAGCGCCTGGTCACCGCGGACTGTGTCGGCTCGCGGCGACGCACAACGAGTGTTGCGCGTGGACTCGAATGAGCGTGGTCAGGACGGCACGTCCGCAGCGACGCTGTGGCGTGGTCAACACCAGAAGGCGGCCATCGCGACATTCGGTCACGACAGCACTCTGCGCATCGAAGGCGTGTCCGACGAATCGAACTCAGTCGACGTGACGATGACCGAAGAAGACACAGATCGAATCACGTGCGTGCTTCACGCTCGGCTTGGTGAGGCCATCGTGGTGCCACCGGAGTGTCTCGTTCCGAAGATCGAGGGCAAGCTCGGCGCCGTCCGCGCGCTCCGACTCAGCGGTCGTGGTCTTGCGGTGTCGCGAATCGACGTGTCGAGCGACATTCGATACCTCGAGGCGGAGAGTCTCATCAACACGGTGTACGACGGAGGCTGCGAGGCCTTCTACAGCGCGGGCATCGCCGTCGAATATTTTCCGCAGAACGGCGCGCTGATGACCGCGAATCCGCCCTACCACTGCCCAATCGACCTCCTCGGCAAAGTCGATCTCACACCAGGAAATTACGACGTTTGGGTGCTCATGCAGACCATGCATGTGCGCTTCCGGATGACTCGCGGCGATGTGTCGATGGAGATCGGAAGCACTACGCTTGGACCATTCGATGGCGTCATGCGACAGCCCATGCAGTTTTGGGATCGCGACACCCGGTACGAGTGGGTCAAGCTAGGGACGGCGCCGTTCGGAAGTCACGAGTCGATTACGTTGCATCTCCGTCGTCGACTCAACGCCATCGGCGCGCTCATCGATCTCGACACGCTCGCGTTCGAAAGACGCCTCTAACTCGAAGCGTCTGGTTCGAGTCGTCTATTCGCCGGGTTGACCTAGGTGCGGCGCTCGCGTAACAGCGCTCTGCTCGAGATGGGGTCATCGATACAGAGGCAGCGCTTGGTGCGTCTGACAGTCTACGCCTTCGCCGCGCTCGTCGCCGTGCTTGCGTTCGGACACTCGCACGATGCGCTGCTCGTGATCGACGGACACGCCTACATGGAGATGGCCAAGGCCATGGCCACCCACGGCGATCTCGAGGTCAGAAACGCTCTCGATCGGATCGACAGCGTGGAACTCTACATCGGAGCGACGGTCAAGATCGGCCCACACATCTACGGGAAATACCCCCCCCTGTACGCGGTGCTCGCGGCGCTGCCCTATGCTATCGCGAAGATTCCAGGGCTCTATGCGCTGAACGCTGCGTTTCTGGCGGTGCTCATCATGGCTTATCACGCCATCGCGACGAGGCTCTTGCGACCACGTGCCGCGTGGTGGACGACGATCGTTCTGCCCTTTGCGGTGCCGCTCTACTCGTACGCGGCCATGGAGCTACCGCACCTTCTCTCCGCAGGGTTATTGCTGGCGGCGTTCGCTTGCTTTGCCAACCTCATCGAGACGCGCGCTCCAAGGTCGGCGTTTGGGTGGGCCCTCGCAACGGGGCTTCTGTCTGGGCTCTCGACAGGAGTGCGGGTGCAGAATGTTATCGCCGCGAGCATCCTCGTCGCGTCAGCTTGGCTCCACGCGCCTCGTCGAAGGGAAGCCGTGGGTGGCCAAGTCGTCGCGCTCGGAGCGTGTCTCGGCGCGATGGGTTGGCTCAACGCGAATCGGTTCGGCACATTCAACCCGTTCACGTATGGACCACTCGGTGGGTTGGGGGCGCCGCCTGCAGCAGCGACGGCCACGCACTTCTTCGCGTTTCGGTTCGTAGCAGTCTGCGCGCTCCTCGTGCTGGCGCTCCTTGTCGCTCACCGACACTCTCCCGCGCGGCGCAAGCAGACATGGGGCGCCGCCGTCGCGATCGTGGTCGTGCTCGTTGCCGTTCCGACGCTGCGCGAAACGGCGAGCTGGATGGCGAAGTCGGCGTTCAGCTTTCTCGTGAACGCTGCGGCGTTCTTCGATGGATGGGACCACCAGAGCCTGACGTTCGGCTGGATCAACAAGCCGCTTCTCTCGTCGTCGCCCTGGCTCATAGTCGGTCTCGCGGCGACACTCTACGCAGCGACGCGCTCCTGTGATCCTCTCCCGCGAACACTCGCGTGGGTCTGCCTTTCCACTGTCCTCTTCCTCTCGCGTCTCAATCCGAACCCCATTCGGCCCGAAGTCCATCTCGATCCGTCGGTGCTTGGATTTCTGTCACTTAGCCCTCGGTATCTCGTCGAGGTCATGCCGATGCTCTTTCTGCTCGGGTGGTGGTTGATACGCGACGCACGCCTCGGTGCGCTCCCGCTCTTGCTGGGACTCGCCCCAGGCGCGTGGCTCTACACATTCTTCTCGAGTCGCGTGGAAGACGACAACGAGCCTGTGCGCGCATGGCTGCTCATGAGTGTTTCGATCGGGCTCGCGATGAGCGCCCTCGCGGTCGTGCTCATCAGGCGCTCGCGGAAAGGCAATGACCTCCTCGCGGTCGCGACGGGACTCTGCGTGGGCTACGCGGCGGCCGTCACTCTCGGTGTCGACACCGTGGCGCTCGACAGCATGGGAGCAACGAACGAACGCTGGACGCGCACCGTTCTCGGCATCGTGCCGGACAAGCTCGTGATCGTCGGCGCAGCCAACGCGAAGGATCCCATTTTTGGCATTCGCTCGACTCGCGATGCTGTCTACGTCGACTACACGATGGACGACATGGCCTCGTTGCTCGACACGCTGCGAGCAGTGCGCGCCGATGGTCGGCCCATCTACTACTTTGGGCTCGGCCTGGAGCGGGCAACGCCTACACTCGAGCGCGAGTACGACGTGATTCAAATCGAGACCGATCCGCTCCTGTGGCGGCTTGACCCGAGGGCGGCGCCTCCGCCTTGAATCAGCTACTTCGTCGATATCCAGTCGACCGTCGAGAACTCCCCGACGACGAGGTCTGCGGCGGGTCGCTCGCTTCGCTGGGTGAAGGCGTGCTCGCGAAGCGCCCCCTGCGTTCTGAGAGCAGCGAGTCCCTGCGCGCTACCGATGAACGTGAACGACCGAGTGCCGTTCGCGTCGAGCGTGTCGAAGAAGGCGTCCCGCACGACGACGTTCGGGTCTGTGGATTGCGTCACGACCTGCGACGATCCTGGCACATACGACGTGAGGTAGAAACGCGAGCGCAGGATGGCAGCCTGCATCTCTGGCGCGATCCACCACATATCGCTGGCGATGGGTGTCGAGACGGTGGTCGTGTTGAGCGCGTCGAGGTGGTGTCGATCGTAACTGAGTTTGGACGAGTACGCCTTGAACCCGCGCCAGAGCGCGAGCGAGCCCACGGCGATCGGAAGCAACCCGAGCGCGAGAACTGGCTTATAGGCACGCCATTCGAAGGTCGCGAAGTAGCGCTCGATGGTGCGCAACGCGAGCAGAGACAAGATCGGTAGGGCCGTGAGCATGTAACGGCTCCCCCAGTTCATGCCCGGCGTGATGGGA
>JAYVXK010001045.1:0-3578 GCA_043785265.1 Myxococcales bacterium
TCTTGCCTCGTGATCGACGAGCATCGCGCGCGCTTCTTCTGCTCGACCAAGAAAGAGCAGTGTCTCCATTCGTGTCCCGTCGTACAGAGACGCCGTCCATGCGTCGGGTGCGCGTGCGGACGCGTTCTCGAGCACGCGTGCACGCTCTTCTGCTGCGGCGAGCGCGGCAGGGTGATCGCCCATTTGCTCCGCGGCTTCCCACACCACGCGCCACGCGTCACCACGATCGTCTGCGGACAACGGCGCAAGGGCGTCAGTCGCGATTTCTTTGCCGGCCGTTCTTGCTAGCGTCCGCAGCGGACCCAGACGCGCGTCGTCTTTGGGCAACTCTTCTGCGCACCCAAGAGCGCTACTGGTCAGGTCCATCGCATTGCTGGTGTGACCCGCAAGGGGAATCGACGACAATGCCGCGTCCACACATTCGGACCAAGCCTTCGCGCTTTCGAGCGCCTCCACACGCAGCGCGAGCACATCTGCGCGACGCGACCAATCCGCGGGGGCGACCGACAGCGCCCTCGCGTACGCTTGCGCCGCACTCGCGTGATCACCGCTGATCGATGCCCGATCCCCGATCACGAGCCAGTGGAGCGGATCTGTTTCTGGCAGAGCGACCTTGGCCCCACGCACCGCGCGCTCGCCGTCGCCGAGGAACGCCCGCATCTGTTGAACCGACGCGCCGCCGATCCACATCGAAGAGACCGACTCACTCGATGCATCGACCACGAAGTAGGTCGGGTATGCGCTCGTGACCACTTTGCCAGCAGCGATTGCGTTCGCGGGCTTGTCGACATCGAGCGCGAGCCACACAAAACGATCTCGCGGCAACGACGGATCTTCGAGCACGAACGTCTTCATGGAGCGACACGTGTGACACCACGTCGCCCATACATCGACGAACACCGGCACGTCGCGCTTCTTTGCTTCTGCGAGAGCACCCGCCCAATCGTCCTCGTACCAACCCGTCGTAACCTGTTTGGGCGCGTGTGCTTCGTTGTGAGACACGCATGCGCAGACCATCGTCAAAGTGGCTAAAAACAGGCGCTTCAATGGGTGCTCTCTTTCGAGTGTTGACCACGCGGTGCCTCGCGCGAGGACGCGGCGGCCAACCAGTCGGCAGCTTTTTTGGTTATCTCTTCGTCGGTTGCGTTCAGATCGATCGGCGATGGGTTGCCGAGAGTCTTCACGAGCGCTGCGTCTGCGTAGTACCGAACAAGAGGGTAAAGATTCGTGAGTTGGTGCGCCATCGCATCAACATCAGTGCGCGACTTTGCCTCGCCCAGCAAGTACAGCGCGACCGCCTGCTCGTGCGGCTTGCCTCTCTCGAGTGTAGCGGAGAGCGCGTTCGCATCGAGACTGCCGTAGAGCAAGGTCGGCAGGGTTCGATCGAAGCGCACGTTCCACCACGCCTCCATGGTGTCCAAGATCGTCCGCACGCTTTTGTCCGCGTGGCATAGGGCGCACTCGAGTGGACGATCCTTCTGTTTTTCGCGGTCCGTAGGGGATCCGATGCGGTGGTAGCGGGTGAGTCGAACATCGAGCGACATGTTCTTTTTTGGCATGTGACAGCCCATGCACCGACCGCCTTCGCGCGCGGGATCGTGATGCGAGTGGGCGCGGAGTGCGTCGTCGGTCGCGAACTTCGTGTGGCAACCCGTGCAGACGCTGTCACCGACGCGTCCTTCGAGTGCGTCTGCGCGTGCGCGATTGTCGGGGGCGTGCGGGTCGTGACACTTCGTGCAGTCGAGGCGCGTGGAGCACGCACCGAGCATGAAGTCGCGAGCCTCTCCTGAGTTGATGTGACTGCCACCGGGAGACGTCGCGCGATCGCCGCCCTCCCACGTATAGGGATAGTGAGTGAAGAGCACTTGGTGACAGCGCGCGCATGCGTGATTGATGCCCGCCGCACGCGCGCCTTCGTCGTGTGGAACACCGTCGATCGTCAAGAAGTCCGACCGAGGAACGAGCGATGTCTTGTGAGAGGGATCCGTCGCGTGTGACTTCGATCCGAGGTGACACGCCTCGCATCCGATCCCCACTTCGACGAGCTCATCGCCGTCAAACCCGGCGCGCGTCGCCGACACGGCGTGTGTGGGCAGTTGCGCTTCGCTCCCAGGTGTTGCACCACCAAAGTGGCTAATTTCAGCCTCGAGCGCTTGATCGAGAAGCGGCTGATTGGTGACGGTCGTGCGCCAACGCTTGGCCTCGGGCAAGAGCGGATCGACCGTGGTGCCTTGATACACCGAGCCGTGCGCGCCTGGGAGCGTGCCGAGCAGAGTCGAAAAGTACGGCTGCGTGTTGTGACAAAAAATGCAGGTTCGATTCCAAACCGGTCCCGCGCGCAGACCTGGCCGCTCATGCGACATCACCGAGTAGCCCTTGAAGCGAAACGCCTTCGAGAAGATGAGATACGAAACAGGGAGCACGAACTCGTCATGAGGATCACCCACCACCGGCGAGTCAGGCGCGGCGCGAGCGACCTCGATGCCTGCAAAGTCTTCGCGGTAGTGCCCCCCGATCACCCGCGTCACGCGGTAGACGTGATCGCCCTGATCCTTCGATTGCACACTCATGAAGCGGACATTCGAGACTTGCGAGAGCCCCACGGTGTCGCTCTTGAAGCGCACCAATGTGCCTGAAAATGGGGCTTTGATGACCGCATTGCTCGCGTTGCGCGTCATCGCATGCATGGGTGTTTTTGACCATGCGTCCGCGATCACGGCGTGACACGGGGTGCACGCGCCTGACCCCGCATAGTCCTCGCGAAGCACGTTGCTCTCACCGTGCGCTCGTGGCGCGCGCGTGGAAGTTTTGGGACTCGGAGTTTGTCCGGCGCACGCAACTGCAATGGCCATCGAGACTGCGAACAGGAGACTGTGCGCGCGCACGTCTCTCTCTGCTCACGATGATCGCGAGACGTCAATCCGTGAAAGGCAGGTTGTACTCGTCGCGCTCCTTGGCGCTCTGCTCTCGCTCGCGGAGCTTCTCGCGCTCTTTGGATCCTAAAGAGCGTTCGCTCTCACGTTCGCCGACGGGCTTGCCTTCAATCATGGTCATGTCATCCGCAAGCGGCATGCCCGCTCTCTCGACTCGATAAACCAGGCGTATTTCGCGATGACGCAGTGCACACGCGCATCATCATTCGCGCCAAGTGTATAGGAGCTGTCGCGACCCGGCTGCTGACTACGATGAGCCGCGCAGCCGATGGTAGACGACGAGCTCGCCAAAAAAGTCCGTGTCGCGATAGCCCGCGGGGACCATTCCGACCTTCTCGAGAACACGCAGACTCGCCGTATGCCATGGGAAGGTGCACGCGAGCACACGCGACACATCCGTCTGCTCGAGCGCCCACCCAACGACTGCGCGCGTGCCTTCGGTCGCGTATCCACGACCTTGCACTTCGCCGTCCACTCCGTAGCCAACTTCGACTGTGCCGGTCTCGTCGGGTCGACCATTCAAGATCACACTGCCGACGACCGCACGCTCGTGTTCGCGCTCGCGACTCACCAGCACGCGCGCGCCCCACAACCAACTGTCGGGGTCTTCGCGAAGCTTCTCGAGTGGACACGAGAACGCACGCT
>JAYVXK010001046.1:0-3574 GCA_043785265.1 Myxococcales bacterium
CGTGCATCGACTCGAAGAGCACCGCGATCAACTCGTCGCCGGCGATGCGTTTCGGGTACTGGCTCGGCACCGGAGGTTTCTTCATCTCGAAGCTCCCAGTGCTCGTTCGACCGACCGAGTTCATCATCACGGGCGTCGTGTCGATCCTGATTTGCGTCGCGGCGACGATCTATCCAGCCATGTATGCAGCCAAGCTCAGACCAGCCGATGGACTACGTTCTGAGTAAGACGCGTTGACCCGCGACGCTTCGCGCTGATATGCGTTTTCTTCACTCCAATGCGTTGGATCGTCCAGGTCTCTCCGATCGGAAGCAAGGACTCGCAAAGTTTTTGCGTCGAGGCGGACTCTTGGCAAAAAGGTTTGCAGACCGCTCGAAAGCTTCGAGGCGACAATGCAGCCATGAGCGGCTTCTCGATCGAGTTGCTCAACGATGGATGTCGCGCGGTCGATCCAGCATCGCGTCTTCGCTACGACGTGAAACGCACGGGAGACGACACACCGCTCACGCCTGGCGGTGAAGGGCCTCCATCGTCTTCAGGACGAAAGTCGACGAGGCCACCTCGTGCGACGGCAAAAGCAAAAGACAAGAGTCCCGCTCCCGCGCGCGTCGCCATTGCAGTTCCGCCGATTTACATCAGGCGCGAGCAAGAGCCGACCGCAGATACGCCGCTGACTTATCGCGAGTACGCGTTCGGCGTGACCAAGGGATCGAACGAAGACGCCGCGCAAGCTGTCTTGCGTGCGCAGCTCGAACGCATCCAACAAGAACTCGCGACGCGACCACAGGGTAAGTTGGTCAACCTCGCCGCGTTCGACGACGCATTCGAAGGCCGCCCTCAGGTTCTACCGCTCGCAACTCTGACGTGGAAAGACTGGCGCACGGAGGTCACTTACGCGTTTCCGCGTCGTGATCGGGCCAACTCTCCCGTGTCTGGTCTTCGGCCTGCACCCGTGGCCCCGGTAGCCGTCGCCGTTCCCGCTCCCGTCCCTGTCCCCGCTCCCGTCGCCGTTCCCGCTCCCATCCCTGTCCCCGCTCCCGTCGCTGTTCCTGCTCCTGTTGCTGCTGCTCGCTCGGCTCCGCCGCTGAAGAAACCTCCGGTGCCGAGCCAGTACCCGAAACGCATCGCCGGCGACGAGTTGATCGCGGTGCTCTTCGAGTCGATGCACGATCTTCACTTCTTGCGCGATTCGATCGAAGCGGCGGACTTCTGCCTCCAACTCGCGGCAGACCGTTTGCCTTCACGGATGGCTCTCGTGCATTTCTATGACATTGACCGACGCGAGTACGTCCTCGTGTCGGCCCGCGGACCGAACGCCGATTCGCTCTTGCTGCAGCGCAGTCCCGAGAGCGAGCCTGTGCTGAGCGCGGCGATGCGCAAGCGTCGAGGTCTTGTGCTGAGCGCTGCAGAGATCCAAGGCTCCGCCGTCTTTAAAACCTTTGGCGGCGCAAAGAGCGCAGTGGTCGCGCCAGTCATGCAAGCCGGCCGCTTTTTAGGCGCAATCATTCTGGCCGATCCCGCCGACGGTGTCGCGTTCACCGAACTCGATGCCAATGCGATGAGCTACATGGCCGAGCAACTCGCTGAGTATGTCGCCGCGCGTGGCGTGGTCGTCGATCCCGAGCGCGTGAGAGAACCCAAGGTCGCGCAGGGCTGAGATCGCGCGCGGCGGATAGACCGCTGTGCTTTCAAGGTATGCTGCCCAGGTGGAACCGAGGCGTGATCGATTGCTCTCGCTGGTGCTGTTGCCAGCAGTGCTCATCGCCGTGGGTGTGCTTGCGTACTTCACGTTCCGCACGACGTTGCAGCTCGAGACTCTTCGCCAACAATCCGTTTTAGAGGCCACGCTTGGCCTCGCAACCGAGAAGGCGGACCGACTCGACAAGCGACTCATCACTGAAGACAACGTCGTCATCGCGATCGCGGATCCGGCTCATTTACCGGAGTTGACGGAGCGGTGGTTGCCGACTGCGCAGCGCGAGACGCCCACCGTGCGCGCGATCTTGGTGCTCGACAGCGGGCGCACAGTGTTGGCATTCGCGTCGCGTGCGGGTGGAGCGTGGTCGGACGAAGAAGGTTTTCGACGGTTGCTCGTCGAGCGAATGATTGGCGACATGGAGCTGACGGGGCCAGTCGATCAGCTGCGCCATCTCCATCACGAGTATGGCGGACAGAGTTATCTCATCAGCTATTGGCAACACGAAACGGACGGCAGGCGCACCCTCGTCGTGGCGTGGCACGACATCGGTCGCATCGTCAAAGACACTCTGCCTTCGCTCTACACCGAGAACGCCGTGGGTGGTGCGCCGCAAGCCCAGAGTCGCGTCAATGTGGTCGATGAAGAAGGCCGCATCATCTTCGGCCCGCCCTTGCGCAATGGCGAGTTCACGGTGGGCGTGCGCTTCCCGACGACGCTCTACAACTGGCGTTTGCAAGTTTCACCGACAGCGAGCGAAGAGCTCACTGCGCGCGTGCAGAGCCGCAAAACACTGGAGCTCGTGTTCGTCACACTCTCGTGCGTGGTCATCGTCGCAGGTGTGGCGACGATCCTGCTCGCGGTCGAAAAAGAGCGACGGCTCAACGCGTTGAAGAGTGAGTTCATCGCGAATGTGAGCCATGAGCTCAAGACACCGCTGGCGCTCGTGCGGATGTTCGCCGAGATGCTGCAGACCGGCAGAGTCGCGAGCGACGAGAAGAGACAGGAGTACCTGGAAATCATCGTCGGTGAGAGCGAACGCCTGAGCAGTCTGATCGAAAACGTGCTCGATTTTGCCAAGGTCGAGAAAGGCAAAGGCGCCTACGAGTTCGCCGAAGGTCACGTGGGGGACGTGGTGGCGCGAGCGGTTCAGGTGCTCAGGTACCGCGCAGAACGAGAAAACGTCACGCTCGAACTCGAGGTCGACGACTCGCTACCGCCTGCCCGGATCGACGAGCGGGCCATTCAACTCGCTGTGATCAACTTGATCGACAACGCGCTCAAGTACGCTAAATCTGGCCAGATCGTGACTGTGTCGGTCAAACGCGAGAAGAACTTCATCGTGTTGCGCGTCACCGATCACGGTCCTGGAGTGCCACCCGAAGATCGCGAACGCATCTTCGAACGCTTCGTCCGTGGCAAGTCTGCGTCGGGCGATGGCAGTCAGCCTGCAGCGCGAGGGAGCGGCATTGGCCTTGCGCTCGTCAAGCACATCGCCGAGAGTCACGGCGGTCGTGCTTGGGTCGAGAGCGAACTAGCCGACGGCACGTCCTCACCCAAGCAAACGGGGAGCACATTCGTCGTCACCATCCCACCAAACACCCCGCATCAACCGACCATTGACGAGCCCCACGCACACGATAGTCTAAAGGGAAGCGAGGTGACGACCCTGCCCGTTGGCAAGGAGTGACTTCGGCTGGTGGTCCGTTTCATCGGGAAAGTAGCGTCAAGGTTTCGTTATGGCGAATGAGGAAGCGAAGCTGTTCGTGGCAGGATTGCCCGACAGCATTTCGGAAGATGTGCTCAAGCAGTTGTTCGAGGCGACGGGAGGGGTGGTCGTTCAGGTCAGCCTACCCAAGGACCGCGCAACAGGAAGAC
>JAYVXK010001047.1:0-3566 GCA_043785265.1 Myxococcales bacterium
ACATGAAGCGGCGCATGCGTTTGGACAATGCGAATGTTTGCATCTCGATTGTATCGCAATTTCATACAATCATCGGAGAGGCACTTTGGCCATCTCCTCCGAGAGCCGCACGAACACCGTACGCCGAGGATCTTGCGCGCGAAAGACCATCCGAAAGTAGTCGTTCGCAAGTTTGACGCGTGGCAGGAGGCGCACGAGCTTGCCGCGTCGGAGGTCGTCTTCGACCAAGTAGAGAGGCAACACCGCGACGCCCGCGCCCTCACACACTCGCGCGTGAATGGCTGCAATCGATCCCAGCCGGACGATGGTCGAAAACCGAAGCTGTCTCGCGCCGTCCGCATCACGAAGATAGCTAAAAAGAGGGAGATCCGCAGATGCATCAAGGAGCGTGTGACGATCCGCATGCTCTGCGCGGCTCAGCGGCAGCCGACGAAGCAAGCGCTTGGCACCGACGAAAACGTAGTCCTCGCGATGCACAGGCACCGAGTCGAGACGCGGATCGCTGAAGCGCGTCGAAGTGATCGCGCAATCAATCTCTGCGGTGCGCACACGCAAAAGCAAGTCGGGGCCAGACCCGAAGTAGAGATTGAGCTGCAGCCACGGAAGCGAGATCGACAAAGGCTGGAGCTGCGGCAATACCCACGAGAGGCCGAGTTCGTGGCGTGTGCCGAGGACGATCTCCAGATGTTGTGGGCCGGTCTCACCGCGCGCAGCACGCACCGCGCGATCGGCTGCTTCGACGCATGCTTTTGCCTCCGGCAACAAGGCGAGGCCCGCTTCGGTCAGAGTGACGACACGCGTCGTGCGACGAAACAAGGGCGCGCCGATTTCTTGCTCGAGCTGACGAATGCGCGAACCAAACGCGGCTGGCGTGAGAGCGACCGCCCGCGCAGCCTCCCGAAAGCGCAGGAGGCGTGCGGCCTCGAGGAAGCAACGCAAGCTCTCGATCGAAGGCAGAGGAGTCATCAGCGCGCGACGAAGTCTTTGGCGATGACAGTCCAGTCGCGAGCGCCGTCACCGTCGGCGATCAATGCATCCATGCGTGCCGCGATCGCAGGGAGCACCGCGAGCGGAACGCCTGCGGCGGAGGCTTCTTCGAGCATGAGGCGGGCATCTTTACGGGCCATCGTGAGTTCCCACGAGACGTCGTCGAAGTTCGCGTCGACCATGCGTTTGATTCGCGCGCCGACCGACATGCCCGGGTTGAAGTGGTCGAACAATGTCGCTGCTTGGTCGGCAGGCACATCGAGCGCCTTCGCGAGTCCGAGCATCTCCGCAAGACCCACCGTCATGAACATCAAAAACAAATTACCCATGAGCTTGAAAGACGCGGCTGCGTCCACACGTGGGCCAAGATAGACGAGCTTGCCGGTCATCGACGAAAGCGCCGGTCGCAATGACTCTACGATCGCCTCATCGCCAGAGACGAGCATGATGCCCGTCGACTCGCGCGCATTCTGCGGTCCCATGAACACCGGCGCGTGCACCAACGCCAAACCACGCTCACGAAAACGCGCGACGCGAGCAGCCGCTCCTTTTGCGGTCGTCGTGCTGTGATCGACGATCACCGCATTTTTCTCGATTCCGGCGAGCGCTCGCTCGAGCACGTCATCGACAGAAGCATCGTCTGAAAGCGTGAGATGAATGCGCGTCGCCCCGCGCGCAGCCAGAGCAGGATCGGAAAACGCGTGCGCCCCTTCGGCCTCGAGAGCGGTCGCTTTCGCCGGGGTTCGGTTCCACACGTTCACGTCTTGCCCGCGCTTGCGCAACGCGCGCACGAAGTTCGATCCCAAAAGGCCCATTCCAAAGAATGCGATCGTCATGCCCGCACTCTAGACGAAAAATATTTCGCGCTAGCGGTGTTCAATCGAGACACGTGCTGTCGCGTGACTGGAGCGTGCGCTCGACCATCAGGCGAAAAATAGCCTCCAAAGCGATCTGCACGTGCGCACCCTCGAGCACGCCCAACGCACGCGCGATGGCTTCGATCGTCGATACGCGTTCTGGGTGAGACTCCGTGCGCAGGCGATACGACGACCTCGGACCTGGCGGAAGCGAGACGCTGGTCACGTCGAGCAATCCGGAGACGCGGTTTTTTACCTTCGATGCTTGGCGCCACGTTCCGTCTGGGACGATCAGCGCGAGCGGCGCTCCAGACGACGACAATGACGCGAGCGGTATCGCGTCGTCGAATGGAAAAAGCAGCACGGGTCGCATGTCGCTCGGCAGCGAGAGTGAGTCGCTCGGACTCTCGCGATGTCCGCGCACAATGACTTCGCTGTTGACCAAACACTCTGTCGCAAGGCGACCCGTGTTGCTTGATTTTTTGTCTTCGAACCGGTGAATCAGGAGCACGATGCGCGTGCGTGTCGTGACCCGCGGGATGAATGCGCAAATGCAGCGGGCGACGTGAAGCCTGCATCGCGCGCATCGATCCGCGCTGTTGTTGCGGTGCCCCACCGGGCAATCAGTAGCAAAGACTGGCGCAGGGCGATGCAGGTCTTATGTTGCGCCGCGGAAGGAGTTCCATGGGCATCATCAGCTGGATCGTCTTTGGTTTGATCGCTGGCTTCATCGGCAGCAAGATCGTCAATCGTCGGGGTATGGGCGTCATCCTCGACACCATCGTTGGCGTCGTCGGCGCACTGACCGGAGGGTACCTCTTCCACCTCTTTGGCGAACGCGGTGTCACGGGTTTCAATCTTTGGAGCCTGCTCGTCGCGGTGGTTGGATCAGTCGTGCTCCTCAGCGCTGTGCATCTGGTTCGCCGCATCGTGAGTTGACGGGCTACGCCATCTTCGCGCGAGCGCTGTTGGCCCGTTCGGCGACGCGCTCTGCAGCGAGCCGCGCGATCGCCATGATCGAGTGTTGCGGGTTGACGCCCAAGTTCGTGGGAAAAATGCTCGAGTCGACCACGAACAAGTCGCGCGCTTCGTGTGTGGCGAAGTCGAGACCGACGACACTGCTGTGCGGATCGGGACCCATCCGCGCGGCACCAAACAAGTGTGTCGCGACGAAACCGTAGGCGCGCGCATCGAGCGGACCTTCGTCGATGAGTTTGACTTGATCGGGTGAGGTCATCACGCTGGGGAGCCCATGAACACCGGGCCAAACCTCTCTCGCGCCGCTCTCGAACATCATGCGCGCGGCGAGGGCGAGGCCTGTGCGGGCACGCACGAGATCTTCGTGTGTGAGGTTCAAGCGCGCGACGTCACGACCGCCCCAACCTGGACGAATCGTCCCCTGAGCTTCTGCGCGCAGCTGCACGGCCCAGACTGCGACGTCCGTGTATTGGTCGAGTCTGTTCATTAGATCGTTGCCGACCCCCGGCATGCGCGCAGCGCACAACTCGGGGGGCATGGCGATCGTCTCGAGCTTGAAGCGGTTCGATTTGCGAAAGTGGATGCTCTCTGCGCCTTGAGTGGCGCCAAACTCCATGTGCACCCCCCCCGCGATCGTGCCGCCGCAAGCAATGCCTGGGTGCGCTTGAAAGTGCTCGCCGATATCGCGTGAGCGCAAACCTGATCGACGCAAAATGTTGGGCGTTTGAATCGTGGATGCGGCTA
>JAYVXK010001048.1:0-3553 GCA_043785265.1 Myxococcales bacterium
CGCGCCTTCGCCGACGATGGACTCGATGAGGAATTTGCCGCCGATCGTTTTTCCGATCAACTCCTCTTTCTCAGCGCGATCCGCGGCCATCGTACTTGCAGTCTACAAAACGGTTGCCTCGATAGCCACCAACCGGCAACGCATTTTTATCGGGTTTTTTGCGGTCTTTTTGGTGAATGATCAACGACGCACGCGCATCCCAAGAGCGACCGCAACAGTGAGCAGCTCATCCTCTCCCTCGCGCAGCATCGAGATCGACTCCGCGATCTCGATCGGGTCGTCACCTGCGAGGATGCGCTCGCGTGCCTCCGAGTCGCCCGTCAACAGATCGAACGCGGGGATGTCGTCGACGAACTCGTAGCGCTCGGTGCGAAAGCGAAAGTCGTTTGGCGCTTGATGATGCGCGAGCGCGATGAGCGCGACATAGGTGGCTACGGGCCGGAACACGCGTGGTTCCGTCACGTGAATCTGCACGCCGCCGCACAGTTGTCGAGCATGCTTGTGAAAGGTCGGCAGAAACGTAAGCGGGCGCGCGATGCACCCAGGGAGGCTGAGATCGTCGAGCGATCGCGCGAGGCGGGGCCCGTCCAAAAAGGGCGCGCCTGTGATTTCGAATGGTCGTGTGGTGCCGCGACCGTCGCTCAAATTCGTGCCTTCGAGCAAACAGCCGCCTGGATAGACGAGCGCCGTCGTCGGTGTCGGCATGTTGGGTGAGGGCAACACCCATCGAGTCTCCCAGGTCGAAGCGAGCGCCGAGCGATCCCACTCGCAGCCCACGATCGACAAGTCCACGCTCTGCCCTTCCTCGTGGCGACGCCACGCGCAAATCTCGCCGAGAGTCATCGCGTGGCGAATCGGGGTGAGCTCGAGTCCGACGAACGATCGGTACTGCGAGAGTTGTTGTCGGCCTTCTTGTGTTTGACCACCAAGCGGGTTGGGGCGATCCAAAACCACCACGCGCACATTGGCTTTCGCGCAAGCACGCATCGCGAGGACAGCGGTCCACACGAACGTGTAGTAGCGGGAACCGACATCTTGCAGATCGATCACGAGTACGTCGATCGCGGCTAAATCGACCTGTTTTGGCGATAGGTCGTCGAAGTTGGCGCCATACAAACTCTTGATGGGTGCGCCTGCGTGGTCGCGCGCGTCGCTGACGCCGATCATGTCTTGCGCCTCGCCCCCGTAGCCATGCTCAGGCCCGAAGACGATGTCGATGCGAATCCCCGCTGCGCGCAATGCCACGCTCGCGTGAGACAAGTCCATGGCCACACTCGCAGGATGAGCAAGCAAACCGACCCGACCCGCGAGCAGACTCGCTCGGAGCGACGGGTCTTCGAGAATGCGGTCGAGGCCTGTGCGCACGCGGCGAGCATACGACACGTGACAGCGACGTAGGGCTGCGCGATAAGGCACACATGCAGGAAAACAAGGTGGCAAGCGCGACGACACTCGCCTTTGGTGAACCCACTCCTCTCGGGTTGCTTGGACTCGCCATCGGGTGCGCAGCGCTCACTCCGATTGCGTTCGGAATGATTCCGAAAGACCCAAGCGCGGCGGCGATGATGTTGAAGACCGCAGGGTGGCTGTGTCTCTTGTTTGGTGCCGGGTGCCAGTTTTTAGCCGGGATCATGTCGCTCGCAAACAAGAACACTCTTGGCGGCACCTTGCTGACCACCTTCTCGTTCAACTGGGTCATGAACTGGTGGGCCCTCGATCAACTCAGTCAAGGCAAAGTCCCCGACGCCACGGTGCTGCTGTCGATCGACATCGCGTTCGTGGTCATCTTCATCGCGCTGACTTATGCGTTCGCGTTTTTTTCGAAGTTGCTGTTCGTGTTTTTGGTCGACATCGATCTCTTGTACTTGCTTCGCATCACGCGTCACTACTCGCCCACGTCCAGTTTTCTTGGGCCTGCCATCGGGGTGGCGACGGTCGTGCTTGGCGGTCTCGCCGTCTACATCGCGATCGCCATCTTGCTCAACGGCGCTGCGAACAGAGTCGTGCTGCCTGTCGGTGGACCGCTGATCCAGCCAAAATTAGCCTAGATCGCGGTCGCTTCGTACTCGACCCAGATCTCGCGTGTTTCTTTTGGTGCGAGTGTGAGCAGTCGATCGCTCGAGTTGAGAGCGTTGCCGGGACACGTCCACGGCTCGATGCACACGAAGTCTTTGTGCTCCAAGGTCCACACGACCCAGTGAGAAAACTCGCTCGACCCTTGGACGGTGATTTGCGCCGTGGCCCAAGTGAGTGTGCAAGGCTCGGCGCCGTGATCGATCAGGTGGAGGTCGACTTCTTTGCGCGACAAATCAATCCCCGAGAGTTCGACCTCCTTCTTGGTGACATTGTCGAACGCGCGAGTGGCTCGAGTGCTGACGCGCGCGCCCGCCTTCTCGGATTGTTTGACGTGAAAATATGGGTGGAAGCCTGCTCCAAATGGCATCGGCGAGTCACTCGTATTGGTGAAGCGCTGATCGATTCGCAGCACTGCGCCGCGCAACGTATAAGTGTACTCTGCAACAAAATCCCACGGGAAATCCCGCTTTGTTTCGGCGCTCGAGACCAATCGCAGCGTGGCGCTCGGCGCACCCTCCGTGCTCGTACTCACCACTTCCCATGGCAGATTGCGCGCGAAGCCGTGTTGCTTGAGTGAGCCTTTGTGGTCGCCTCTAGACCATGTGTCGCTGGCGAGTTTGCCCGGCGAAGGAAAAAGCACGGGGTTGCCACCGCGAACATTCTTGGTCGGATCGCGCAAGGTCGACTCATCGAGGAACAACCGATGACGACCGAGAAGCGACAGTCTGGTCGCCATGCCTCCGCGCGCGGGTGACAGCACCAAGAGACTCTTTGCGTCGGTGTCGCGAAGTTCGAGTGTCTCGAGCGAATCTGGACGAGGGCCTGCCGTGAACATGCCCGCAAGGTAGTCTCCTCCAAGCCAAGTTCGCCACGATTGCGGAGTGCCCGGGCTCACACCATCGGCGAACGGCCACTGGACGCAATGATTGCGTACCTTACCTGGCTATTTATCAGCGGTTTGATGGCTACGGTCGTGCACTACGCAACTGTTTCCGTTATCCTCCGGACATGCGTCGTGTCTTGGTCGTCGATGACGAAGAGAACATTCGGCTCGTCGTTCGGAGTCTCCTCCGCAAAAACGGATACGAAGTCGCCGTCGCCGACAGCGGAGAGGCCGCGCTTGGCATGCTCGATTCGTTTGGTCCAGACGTGATTCTGACTGACGTGCGCATGCCCAAGATGGGCGGACTCGATCTACTCGCGACTCTCAAAGCCAAGCAACACCCTGCGACTGTCATCGTGATGAGCGCCTATGGCAATGTCGACATGGCACTCGAAGCAATGAAGGCCGGTGCATACGACTACGTGTCGAAGCCCTTCAAGCCCGAAGAGGTTTTGCTCGTGCTTCGCAAGGCGGAGGAGCGCGAGACGCTTCGGCGAGAGAACCGCGCACTCAAAGAGCAGATTCGCGATCGCGAGCAGTTTCAATCGATCCTCGCGAAGAGTCCGAAGATGACGGCCATCTTCAAGATCATCT
>JAYVXK010001049.1:0-3542 GCA_043785265.1 Myxococcales bacterium
ATGCATCTGACGAAGCCGGCGCGCCACCGGTTTGCAAAGTCTTTGCATTCTTGTCGACGCGGAGCAGCCAGTTGAACGAGCCTTTGCCGTTCTCGGAGCATTCAGGTGCGTTGAGATTCACGCCCGCGCCGACGATCTGACTCTGAATGGTCACAGCCGTCAGCGCTTCCGGCGCCGTCACGTAGAGTCGACGGAGTCTGAAGTCGAGTGTGTTGTTTGGATTCTTCGCGTTGTCTGCGAGAGGCATGCACGTCTTCGGATCACCGCACTTGGTGGCGATGGTGCACGTCGGATCGATCACGCTCGGGCACTGGTTGGGCGTGGGATCGCAGTTGGCCGGCGGCAGGTTTCCGGGACCACCCGCGTCACATGGAATCGCCAGGGCGGGCCCTCCACCCTTGGGCGGCCGTTCAGGATCGGGCAGACAAGCTGCAACGACGACCGCAACGACTGCACTTGCCCCAACCGCAGAGAGAACGCCGATTTTCCAAGGTGCACGCATGATTGTCCTCAAACGCTAGCAGATCCAAAAGACACCGCTCAAAGAGCGAGTGAGCCACCATAGTCCACCATCTTGGAGAACGCGTCGATGCGATGAGCAAGATCGCCCTTCGTCGCAAGCACGACGCACTCAGTGCCAACGCCTTCGACGCAGAATGAAGCCGCGGCAGAGGCGTAGAACATCGCGCGGCGCAGGCTGTTGTGACTCGTGTCGCCTGTGCGTGCGACATAACCGACCAGGCCTCCCGCGAAGGTATCCCCCGCGCCGGTGGGGTCGATGACGTTCTCTAGCGGGTAAGCGGGCACGAAAAAAACACTTCCCTCTTCGAACAACAGTGCGCCGTGCTCACCGCGCTTGATGATGAGGCGCTTCGGACCTCTCTTGTGAATCTCACGCGCCGCACGCAGCAGGTTGTGCTCGCCAGAGAGCTGTCGAGCCTCTTCATCGTTGACCACGAGCAGGTCGACCTTCGAGAGCATCTTGCCGACCAAAGCGGGTTCACCCGTGATCCAAAAATTCATCGTGTCGGCGACGACGAGCTTCGGTCGCTCCATCTGCTCGAGTACTTCGAGTTGCAACGCGGGGTGGATGTTACCAAGCAGCAAGATTTCGCTGGTTTTGTAGCTTGCTGGGATCTTGGGACGGAAGTCTGCGAACACGTTGAGTTGTGTGTCGAGCGATTCGCGGCTCGAGAGATCTTGGGAGTAGCGTCCGTGCCAGCGGAAGGTCTTGCCCTTTGCGCGCTCGAGTCCGCCGACATCGACGCCGCGCGACGTCAGCATCGTCACGTGTCGTTCGGGAAAATCGTCCCCCACGACACCGACGAGGCGCACGGGTGCGAGCAGCGATGCTGCGCATGCCGAGTAAGTGGCCGCACCACCGAGCACGTCCTTGAAGGTGCCCGAAGGCATCTCGAGATCGTCGAACGCGACACTGCCGACGACCAACACGTGATTGCTACTTGTAGGATGCACGTAAATTCTCCCTAAAAACAGCCTAAGCGCTCGAGCGAGACGCGCGAGCGAACGACGGTCTACCAGTTTTGGTCCGTACTCTCATTGCAGCTTCACCAGCCACGAAAGTTTGTTTCGCGCTTCGAGTGAAACGCTATCACCGTGCGTCATGACCGCTCCCTTGAGAGCGCCCGTTGCCCGACTCGTCTTTGGATCGGGCAGGCGCGCAGCAAGCGACGCGATCGTCTTTTTCGCGGCATCGACATTCTTGCGCATCACGGCGAGCACGGCTTCGACCGTCACGTCTTCTTCGGACACATGCCAGCAGTCGTAGTCGGTCGCTAGCGCCAGTGTCGCAAAGGGCAGCTCGGCTTCGCGTGCGAGTTTGGCTTCGGGCATTGCGGTCATGCCAATCACCGAGACCTGCCACCCGCGATACACGAGACTCTCTGCTCGCGTGGAGAAGTGAGGCCCGTCGATGCACACGTACGTGCCTCGCTCGTGGACACCCTTTTTGCCTTTGGCGTGCACGCCGATCGCGGCTTCTTTTAGGGCGCTCGTGAGATCGCTGCAAACGGGATCGGCGAACGAGACATGCGCGACGGCTTCGTCGAAGAAGGTCGAAACGCGGCGCTTCGTGAGATCGATGTACTGATCGGCGACGACGAAGTCTCCCGGCTCGATCTCTTCGCGCATTGATCCGACCGCGCTCACACTCACGAGGTGAGTCGCGCCGCTCATCTTGAGCGCGGCGATGTTCGCTCGGTAGTTGATCATGTGAGGAGGCACGCGGTGCCCTCGCCCGTGACGCGGCAGAAACAGCATCCGCGTTTCTCCGGTTGGCGTCTTGAGGGTGCCGCTCGTGATCGTGTCGCTGGGCGGACCATAAGGGGTGTCGACGTGGAGCTCGCGCACGTCGGTCATCCCGTCCATTTCATACAAACCGCTGCCGCCCAAGACGGCCAGTGTGTGCGTCATCCAAGACCTCTATTTGTGGGGGACTTCGCCGCCGCGCAGAAGCGCCTCGGCCACGGATGCTTTGCGCACGCGTCGTGATCGCTCGGCGAGCACCACGGCTCGGAGTGTGTCGAACGCGCGCTCGAGATCGTCGTTGACGATGACGTAGTCAAAAAAACCGTAGTGCTCGATCTCGCGCATGGCGACTTTGAAACGCTTTTGCACGATCTCGTCACTCTCACTCGCGCGGCCTTTGAGTCGGCGCAAGAGCTCCGGCATCGAGGGCGGCAACACGAACACACCGACGACCTCGGGGACCTTCGCGCGGATCTGGCGGGCGCCTTGGTAGTCGATGTCGAAGATCATGCCGCCGCAGCCCGCGCTCTTTTTTGCAGCTTCGATCTCTGCGATCGAAGTGCCGTAAAAGTTGCCGTGAACTTGCGCCCACTCCATGAACGCGTCTTTTGCGACGAGCGCTTCGAAGGCGGGTTTGTCGACGAAATGATAGTCGCGGCCGTCTTGCTCGTCGGCGCGCGGCGGCCGCGTGGTGTGAGAGACGCTGAACCGCAGCTCGGGGAAATTTTCCTGGAGGCGTCGCGTGAGAGTCGTCTTACCTGCGCCACTCGGCGACGACAGGATGAGCATGACGAAGTCCGACATGAGTCCGCCCAACCCGCTCTAAGACAGGCCGCGCTTGCGCTTGATGATCTCCGTCATGCGAGCGTGCTCGACGTCCCAATCACGCGAGCCTTCCTTGACGTGTTTGAGTTGTCCGCGCACCTCGGCGTCCAAGTCGGCGTCTGCCATCATGTGCTTTTTGAAGATGGGAGCCATTTTGCGCCGCATTTGCAGGTCTTCGGCGAAAATCTCTTCGACGTTGTGCGAGTGCCCAAACATCTCGACGACTTGATCGAGGAGGTAGTCGAGCGCCTCGTCGCCCACGCGAATGCCTTTGCTCTCTGCGATCTGCTGGCGCACACGCGAATAGTCTCCGGAGCCGCGGCTGCTGCGCTCGAGCAACTCGCTCGTGCGCTCGTTGACCCCTTTCTCGGTCTCCAAGTAACTCTTGAGGACAGCTTCGACGTCCGAGACGACTTCGTTGGGACGCTCGGACTCGATGTCGCCGCCCG
>JAYVXK010001050.1:0-11348 GCA_043785265.1 Myxococcales bacterium
CTTGGGCATCACCTTGATGATGCCGTTCTCCGCGGAGACGAGATCGTTCTTTTCACCCATGATCGACTTGGCGTCGTCGAGAGATCGAATCGCGGCCGACGTGAGGACCACTGGATTGGGCCGACCATGGTGATCTTCGATCGCGACGACGATGTCGAGCGGCTGAGACAAGTCGACCGCTTGCGCTGCCCGATCGTCTCCGAGCAACTCGAGCGGAGAGAGAGGAAGGCGGGTCCAGCGCGAGAGCTTGTCTGCCGACGCGGACACATTCGTGAAGCGAACGACGAGCGCGACATTGGGAGGAGCGGCAACCGCACTCGTGTCAAACGCGGGGGGTGCGATCGTGACTGCAGTTGCGAGAGGGGCCACCACCGGGTTCTGAGGAGGAGGAGGTGGTGCACCACCACAAGCAAAGGGAGCGAGTGCGAAGAGGAGAGTCAGATTTCGTGCGCGCATGGGGGGCGAGAGTAGGCGACTCTTCGTGGCGAGGCTAGACGCGCTTCTGCGACGTGCGGCGCGTTCGCGGTTCCGTCGCCGTCGCCGTCCCCGTTCCCGTTCCCGTTCCTGTCCCCGTCCCCGTCCCCGTTCCCGTTCCCGTTCCCGTCGCCGTTCCCGTTGCCGTCCCCGTTGCAGACTCAAGACTCAACACTGGGTCTTGCTGCGGGGTCGGGCTCGCTCGGCTATTCCGAGTATGTCGCCGTCCGCCGTCCGCCGTCCCCGTCCCCGCTCCCGTCCGCCGTCCCCGTTCCCGTCCCCGCTCCCGTCCGCCGTCCCCGTCCCCGTTCACGCCGGCCCTGCGGTCACCGAATGAACTTCGCTGCGAGCGCGCGCGAGGTGTTTTCCGCCTTCGATCGACGCGACGAGGTTCAACAAGCGTTCGCGCACGTGACAACGCAACTCGAACAAAGTGTCTGCGTCGTGCGCCGACACGAGCGCGCGCAAGGTCATGCCGCGATCGTTCGAGTCGCTCACATGCAAGGTGCAAATGCGCTTGTCCCAAAGTTTGCTCTCCTCGCAGATCTTTTGAAGTTCAGCACGCACGGTGGAGATGGGAGTCAGGTAGTTGACCAAGACCAACACTTCGCCGCGCAGGTCGGTCCCCTGCTTGGTCCAGTTCTCGAACGACTGATCCAAAAACTTTCCGATGGGCACGATGAGCCGTCGCTCGTCCCAAAGCTTGACCACCACATAGGTCAGGTGCAGCTCCTCGACCTTGCCGAGTTGTGTCTCCACCACGACGGTGTCTCCAATACGAACGGGCTGGGCGAGTGAGAGCTGGATGCCAGCGATGATCGCTCCGAGAGACTTCTGCGCCGCCAAGCCAAGGACAATCCCAGCCACTCCTGCAGACGCCAGCAGGCTGGTGCCCACACTGCGCACCACTGCGAACTGCAGGAGCACGGCAGCAAACGCCAACACACCTACGACGATCGCGCCAATGCGATGAAGGATGGTCAACTGAGTACGCAGTCCGCGCGACTCGAGTTCGTTCTTGTGCGCCTCGAGCGCGGCGTCTTCGATCACTGTGGTGACGACACCGATCACTCGAATGACCAACCACGCGATGGTGAGAACGAGCAGCGTGCCGGTCACGCGAGAAACGACTTCGTCCACGTCCACTGTGAGAGCGAGCGATCGCGCAAGCAGGCGAAAAACAAGCGTGGCGATGATCGCTCGCAGTGCGGGCTTGGCCAACAACAAGACGGAGTTGTTCGCCTTGGGACGTGCGCGCTTGAGCAGTCGGCGCGCGATCCAAGTGAGCACTTGCGCAAGCAACCGAGCGACGACGAGTCCAAGCGCGAGCGCCACGATCAGACCCACCCACTGCCAAGGAGCGTTGCCTAGTACATAAGGCGAACGCAAAACCCTGGGCATCGACTCTTCCCACGGCTTGGGCCCGTAAGCCGCGTCGAGTTGAGGAATTTCAGAGACCGTGGTCTTGGCAATGAGCCAACGCGACACCCCGTCGGAGAACTTCACGTGGGTGACGTTCAGGTAGATGGGTTCTTCCTCTACATACAGACTGCCCACTGTGACACTTCCGGTCGTGCGGCCTGCGTCAGGCGCATCGGGGATGGTGGCAGGGTCGAGCGTGAAGCGGCGCGAGATGACATAGGCAAGTTCGCGCGCGAGCTCGGGACCCTGACTCTCTGCTTTGGTCTTGGTGAGACCGCGCAAGTCGAGGTACTTGGCGGCGCGGTCGTAGTCACCGTCCGCGGCTGCGGATTGAAAACCCTCGAACGCACGCCGAGGGGTGGTGCGATCCAAACTTTCGTCCGCCACGGCAGGCGGCGCAGCCCCGTGCGCGAGAGACGGGAGCAGCAAGAGCGCGAACAAGCAAATGAGGCTCGCAAAATGGGCAATTGGATGACCCGTGGGTCGAAAGCGGCAATGCATGTGCGCGGCAGTTTACTCTCCCTTTTGGCATCATTGCGTGCTTTGGTCGGACGCAGATGTCACTGCATAGAATCCACGAGCGCTGCGGATGCGCTTTGCTCCACGCCTCTTCTCATGGTGCAGCTGGGGCGCGACCCTTCGCGTTCGCGCACAGCCCGAAGAACTTCGAACGCGACAGGCCTTTTCGCGTCACGCACACCGCGCTCGAGATCACACTCGATGTACCGAACAAGAGCATCACCGCGGTCGCGCGCCTCACGGCAGAGCGCACCGATCCAGAGGCGACGGAGATCACACTCGACGCGGTTGGATTCAAGATCGATCGCGTGACTCTCGGTGGCGCCGCAGTGAAGCATCGTTATGACGGCCGCCAGCTGACGGTGGAGATCGGTTCGAAAACGGCGAGCGCGACGATCGAGGTGCGTTATGCAGCGACGCCTCGACGCGGCATGTACTTCATCGCGCCGGACGAGCACTACCCCTCGCGACCGCATCAGATGTGGACCCAGTGCCAAGAAGAAGACGCGCGACACTTCTTTCCTTGTCACGACAAACCTCACATGAAGATGACCTTCGAGTGCGCAGTGACTGTGCCCGAAGGCTGGCGCGTGCTCTCCAATGGTGAGCTCGCGAGCGAGAAGACCCCCAAGGGCGCACCGTGGATGTTTCACTGGAAGATGGCGGACGCGCTGCCGAGTTATCTCGTCACGATCGTCGCTGGCGAATTTGCCGTAGAAGAGGCACACGCCGGAAAAGTGCCGCTTTCGTACTGGGTGCCGAAGGATCGCACGGGTGACATCACCCGCACGTTTGGTCGCACGCCCAAGATGGTGAGTTACTTCGGCGAGCTGCTCGGCACTCCTTATCCGTGGAACAAGTACGCGCAGATCGTCGTGAGCGATTTCATCTTCGGGGGGATGGAGAACACCACCGCCACGACCATGTACGAGCACATCATGCTCGACGCGCGCGCCGAGATCGACATCACCAGCGACGACCTCATCGCACACGAACTCGCGCACCACTGGTTTGGCGACTACGTCACCTGTCGTGACTGGTCCGAAGGCTGGTTGAACGAAGGCTTTGCCACTTACATGGAGCACGCGTGGCGTGAGCACCACGAAGGCGCCGACGAATACGAGTATGGCCTCAAGGGCGACTTGGACGCCTACGTCGGCGAGTCGCACGGTCGTTATCGCAGAGCCATCGTTTGCCAAGAGTACGACTCGCCTCTCGATCTGTTCGATCGACACCTCTACGAAAAGGGCGGACTCGTCTTGCACACGCTGCGCACGAGCCTCGGCAAGACCCTATTTTTTAGCGGGATCGCGGCCTATCTCAAGCGACATCAAGGCGGCGTCGTAGAGACTCGCGATCTGCAACGCGCCCTCGAAGAGGTGAGCGGTCGCAGTCTCGGACGGTTCTTCGATCAAGCGATCTACAAGGCTGGGCACGCTGAGCTCGAGGTCACTCTCGCGTGGGACAAGGGCGTGCTCACGATTGGCGTGAAGCAAATTCACCACGCGACGGACGGAGTTCCGGCGACCTTCGACGTCCCTCTCGTGTTGCTCGTGACGGGCAAAGACGGCACGACTGCAACCCACACGTTGCATGTCACACAGAAGCAAGAGACGTTCGCGCTCTCGTACGCCGAGCGCCCCACGTTCGTCGTGATCGACCCGTCGATGTTGATCTTGGGAGAGATCACCACCAAGGCGCCGGTCGACATGCTCCACGCGCAACTCGAGCAAGGCGCGACGGCGCGTGCGCGTTGGCTGGCGGCGATCGCGCTCGCGAAGAGCGATGACCCCGTCACGATCGAAGCGCTCACTGCAACCGTCGCCGACGAAAAAGAATTTTGGGGGACGCGCGCAGAAGCTGCGAGTGCGCTCGGCAAGATTCGAAGCAGAGAATGCGAGAGCAGATTGATCGCTCTCGTCGGTGTTCGTCATCCCAAAGTTCGACGCGCGGTCGTCGAAGCGCTCGGCGGCTTCAAGTCGACTCAGGCAGCTCTCGCGCTTGCGCCTCTCGCGCTCGGAGATCCGAGCTACCTCGCTCAAGCCGAGGCTGCACGATCACTCGGAAAAACCAGGCAATCAAGCGCGCACGACGTCCTCGTCGAGTTGCTCGATCGGTCCTCGTGGGCAGACGTGCTTCGTGTGGGCGCGCTCGACGGTCTGGCCGCTTGTCGTGAAGATCGCGGCATTCCACACGTGCTCGCGCGAACCAAGTATGGTCACGCCACGCGAACACGACGCGCGGCGATCATGGCCATGCCCAAGCTCGCACAAGACAAACGCTCCCGCGAGGCGCTCGAAGATCTCCTCGAAGACGGCGACCCTTCGTTGCGTGTCGACGTGGCACGCGCACTCGGCGAAGTCGGTGACGCGAAGGCTCGGCCCGCGTTACGTGCGCGCTTGGAGACCGATCTCGATCCGCGCGTGCGCCGTCGCATTCGCGAGGTGCTCCGTGACCTGGGCGAGACCGGAAAGCGCGCGACCGATCAACTCAAAGAAGATCTCGACAAGCTCCAAACCGAGCACGCCGATCTAAAGGCGCGCCTGTCGAAACTCGAAGCGCAGACGCAAACCGCCACGAAGAAATCCCCCTCCAAAAAGCCTGTTTTAAAGAAGTCCAAGCGTCGCTAGACGGTCACTTGCAGCAGAGCGTCTTGACGTTCGTCAGACCGACCGTCGCAGTCTTGGGACCGTTGGCGGTATAGGTCGGGTTCTTGACGTTCGCCGTGTACTTCACGCTCCCGACGAAAGCGTTGAAGTGATTGGTGTCTTGGCACGTGCCATCGCTGACGAAGGATACGAGAGACGACCCGCAAGTGCCGTCGGTGAAAAACTCCACCGCGGCGCCGTCGCAGCTCGCGCTCGCGACACAACTTCCGCACGCAGAGCAATCGAGTGTGGGGTCGCCGATGACTCGCTTGTTTTTGAACGGACTGTTGCTTGGGCACGCGACGTCATTGGCAGCCTCGATGCATGCAACGAAGCTGGCCGGCGCTTGCCCGGCGCACACTTTTTCGGAACAGCTCGTCGCCTGGCAGATTGTGTCATCGGTGGCGGCAAGCTTGGTGTTGTCGATCACCTTGATCCCAGTGCAGCCACCGCCCGTCGCAGTGAGAGTCTTGCTCGCGTACTTCGCGTCGAGCCTCGCGTTGAGCCCCAGACAACCTCCGTTGGAGATCACAAGGTCCGTTCCCGGGGTCCCACAAGTCCCGCCATAAAACGTTTTGATCGTGCCGGTCTCACAGCCCGGCGACATGGTGTTCTGCGCTTGGCAGTCACAAGCGCCTGGCAGCGCTTTAGGGGCGGACTTGGTGTGGGTCTCCGTGCCAAACCCAGCCGGGCACGCAACATTCGTTGGAGTCGTCACGACAGGTGTCCACCCACTGGGGATCGCTGTTGTGTCGTTGCACGAGTTCGGATCGACACCGCATGGCCAAGATGTGTCCGGCCCAGGCGTGGTGTCGGAGATGACCTGGTCGCTCACGACGTCGAACTGTTTATTGCCATCCGTCGCGAAGATTGCATCAGCCCCAGAGTCCACATCACTGGCTGGTACCACATCGATGAGACCGCCATCTTCGAGTCCGCAGGCCGCAACGCAGGCAACAGACGACAGCACGAAAAGGACACGGCGCATGAAACAACGATGTCTAAAGTTGGCAGCAGAAGCAAGTCCACCGCAGTGATACATTGACCTGATGGGGACACATGTAGGCTTCCGATCCGCTTGCTTGGGGATTGCAGCGCTGTTCTTTGGTGCGTCTGCTTTGGCAGTTGGGTGCAGCGGCGATGACACGACGACGACTGTTGCCGATGCAGATGTCGACGCGCTCGCGGTCGACACGAGTCCGCCTGCATCGCCCTTCGGATACGACACGCGTCCATCGAACACGAGCTGCGTCGCGCCGGCTCGTCCGCCGCTGGCCTCTGCCGTCGCGTTTCAAAAAGTGTTCGCTGGGTTGACTCTCAGCACGCCGATGGTGATCGGGCAGATTCCGGGCGACTCGTCGCGCTTCTTCGTTGCGCAACGAAGCGGCACGATCGTTTCGTTTTCGTCGTCCAATCCAGTCAACGCGACCAGGACAACCGTGCTCGATTTGCCGGCGATTCCGAAGACAGTCAACACCAGTGGAGAGGGTGGGCTGCTGGGTTTCGCGTTTCATCCAAAGTTCTCTCAAAACGGGAAGATGTACTTCTCGTACACGAGCAGCAGCGCCACTTCGTCCATCAACATGCGCTCGGTCGTCGCAGTGATGACGAGTGCCGACGGCGGCAAGACCTTCGGGAACTATCAAGAACTTCTGACGCTCGACCAGTCCTATACGAACCACAAAGGCGGTGACGTTCACTTCGGCCTCGATGGACTTCTCTACCTGTCGTTCGGAGACGGCGGCTCGCAGGGTGATCCGTCAGGGCATGGACAAAACAAGAACCTCTTCTTCTCCAAGATCTTGCGCATCGACGTCGACAACATTCCGGCCAATCAGACTTATGGCATTCCTCCTGGCAATCCGTTTGCCATGGGCGGCGGCGAGCCAGCAACCTTTGCTTATGGTTTGCGCAATCCGTTTCGCTTCAGCATCGACCGCGCCACCAACCAAGTAGAGATCGGTGACGTGGGGCAAAACCTTTGGGAAGAGATCGACCTCGACGTGAAAGCTGGCGGCAATTACGGCTGGAACGTGCGGGAAGGTACGCACTGTTACAATCCGCCAAACAACTGTCAGACCGCAGGATTGATCGATCCGATTTACGACTATGACCACAGCCAAGGACAAGCGGTCATTGGTGGCGTGGTCTACCGTGGGAAGGCGATTGTACCCTTCCAAGGCACGTATGTTTTTGGCGACTATGGGAGCGGACGCATCTGGAGTCTCGTCGTTGGCCTGGATGGAAAAGCCATCGTCGCCGATATTCCCAACGGAGGTGGCGGGTCGTGGGTAGGGTTTGGAGAAGACAATGACGGAGAGGTCTATGGCGTCTCTCTCACGGGTCAGATCTACCAATTGGTCCCCAAGGGCGCGCAGCCACCTTCCACCTTCCCAGACACTCTGAAGAAGACCGGCTGCGTCGATTCGACAGACGCGCGAAAGCCTGCATCCGGGCTGATTCCTTATGCACCGGCGAGTCCCTTGTGGAGCGACGGGGCTGAAAAGGAGCGCTACATGGCGCTTCCCGACGGCAAGACGATCACAGTCCTTCCCAATGGAGACTTCGACTTTCCTATCGGCACTGTGATGATGAAGGTCTTCAAGTTGGGAGGCAAACGCATCGAGTCCAGGTTGTTCGTGCGTCACGACGATGGTGGCTGGGCTGGCTACACGTACGAGTGGAACGACGCCGAGACCGACGCGACGCTCTTGCAATCCAGCAAGTCCAAGCCTGTTGGCAGCCAGAGTTGGTACTACCCATCACGATCAGAATGCATGCGTTGCCACACGGGAGCAGCGGACTACACGCTGGGCCCGGAGATCGGCCAACTCAATTTCGACTTTGCCTACGTCCAGACCAATCGCCTATCGAACCAACTGCGCACGCTCGATCACATTGGCATGTTCGACAAACCCTTGGGTGCTGTCGATCAGCTCGCGCAAGTTCCCAATCCGTTGGGTCAAGCTCCGCTCGAAGCGCGCGCGAAAGCCTATCTCCACGCCAATTGCTCGATGTGCCACCAACCCAATGGTGGCGGTGGCGGCAGCATGGACTTCCGATACGCGACACCGTTTTCAGCGATGCAGACCTGTGGTGCGCTTCCGTCCTCGGGTGACCTCGGCATCGCAAACGCGAAGGTGCTCGTTCCGGGGGACTCGGCGCACTCACTCATCGTTCAACGTCCATCTCGTCTCGACGCGAACCGCATGCCGCCCCTCGCAACGAGTGTGGTCGACACAGCCGGCATCGGCGTGATCAATCAATGGGTGTCGAGCCTGAGCGCGTGCCCAGCACCGAACGACGGAGGGAAAGACTAGGGGACGGCGACGGCGACGGGTGCGGGGGGACGGCGACGGCGACGGCGACGGGTGCGGGGGGACGGCAACCGGGTCTGTCGTGTACCGTGCGTCACGTGATCGCCGACTACGATCGTTATTGCGCAGCCATCCGCAACGAGCGATTGCCGATCGCGATCGTGGACCTCGATGCGTTCGATCACAATGTCGCGCTGATCGCAAAACTGGCTGTAAACAAGCCGCTTCGGGTTGCTACCAAGTCGGTGCGCTGTCCTGCGTTGCTCGATCGCATACGAGAAAAAGGCGGGAGCGCCTTCCGCGGATTGATGACCTACACCGCAGCCGAGACTCGTGTGCTCGCGTCGCGCGGAGAGCGTGACTTGCTGCTCGCGTATCCGACCATGCAAAAGACCGACGCCGAGGAACTCGCGTCGCTCAACCGTCACGACACTGTCGCCTCGGTGGTCGTCGATGGTGTTGCGCAGGTCGACCTGCTTGCGGCGGCGGCGAGAGAAGCCGCGACCGAGATCCCGATCGTGATCGAAGTGGACATGGCCTTCAGACCTTTGCTCAACACTCATCTCGGTGTGCGACGCAGTCCTCTGCGCACTCCCGCGGACGTCCTGCTCTTGGCTCGACACATACGCGAGACAACGGGTGTTCGGTTTCATGGCCTCATGGGATACGAGGCGCAAATTGCAGGAGTCGCAGATCGTGACGGATCGCTCATGGCACCCGTGAAGCGCGCCATGAAGCGTCGATCGAACAGCGAGATCGTCGTTCGTCGCGCGGCAATCGCGCGAGCTCTGCGCGAAGATGGTTTTTCGATCTCGGTGTTCAACGGCGGCGGCACCGGGAGTCTCGTGACCTCGGCACACGAAGAAGCGCTCACAGAGATCACAGCCGGGTCAGGCTTTTTGGACAGTCACTTGTTCGACAGCTACGACGGCATCGCCTTGCGCCCTGCGATCTACTTCGCACTCCAAGTGGTGCGGCGCGCGAGCGACACCATCGTGGTCTGCGCGGGTGGCGGGTACATCGCTTCGGGAGGCGCTGGCAAGAGTCGCCTTCCGTTGCCTGCGCTACCCAAGGGACTCCGCTTGCTCGACTTGGAAGGTGCTGGAGAAGTGCAGACCCCCCTCGACGGCGCTCCCGACATCCAACTCGGATCACCCGTATTTTTCAGGCATGCGAAGGCTGGCGAACTGGCCGAGCACTTCAATCACTACCTGCTCGTGCGTGGAGATCAACTGACCGAGAGGGTCCCGACCTACCGCGGGATGGGTCACTGCTTTTTGGGCTAGACTGATTCAAGTGCGAGTCCTCTCTCTCGATCCGCTCGCGCGCGCTCTGATCATTGCGGCGGTCGTCGGACTGTCGTGCGGAACGAACTCAGCGCCACCTACCCGGGTGACTGTGCGCATGGACTTTTCGCGGCCAGATTTTTTTGCCGCGCCGTTTCCGAGCGATGATCTGGTGGCGAGCGATGGTCACGTCAACCTCGCGCAGTTCCCCAACCCGTCGCAGAATTTGTTCATGTCTCAGATCACCTCGCTGCTCGTACGCGACGCGCGAGGTTTCGCGACGACAGGCGGGGTGTTCTTCTCACTGACTGGGGACGTCGATCCGCTCAGCCTTCCCGATCTCGCGGGGTCGATCAAACCTGGCGCGAGCGCCATGCTCATGGCGATCGACGACACCTCGCCGGACTTTGGCCGCGCGATTCCTACGTGGGTCTCCTATGCGAGTGACGGTGGGGACTACGGGCTTGCGCATGGCATCTCCATCGTCCCACTGCAGGGCATCGCGCTGAAGCCTCGCGCACGTTACGTAGCGTGGCTCACACGCGACCTGCGCGACACCCATGGCATGCCGATCGCGCAGAGCCCTGAAATGCAGGCGATCGTGAGAGGCACGTCGACGCACACCAACTACGCGAACGCACTACCGCTGCTGACCAAAGCTGGGGTGGACGTGTCGAGCCTCGTGGGCATGGCCGTCTTCACGACGGGAGAGCCGACTTCGGAGATGCGCGCTGTCACGCAGGATGTCTTGAGTCGGCCACTGCCAACACTGAGCAAGCCCATCACCGCGGGAGAAACCTTCGACACCTATTGCGTGCTCAATTCCCAGATCGCGATGCCCGACTATCAGAGCGGTGCGCCGCCTTTCAGTGGCGGTGGTGGTGACTGGGCGTTTGATGCGAGCGGGCATGTAGTCGAGCAACGCAAAGAGCTTGCGAGTGTGGTGATCACCATTCCGCGCGCGACGATGCCGGCAGGCGGATTTCCTCTCGCTGTGATGGTGCGCACCGGTGGTGGTGGCGATCGTCCGCTGGTCGATCGTGGAGTGGAGGCCGTGCACGGAGGTCCTCCACTCGTGGCCGGCTCAGGTCCCGCGAAGGAGTTTGCGAGCGTGGGGTTTGCGGGCGCACAGATCGATGGGCCGCATGGAGGTCTGCGCAATGTCACTCACGACGACGAACAGTTCTTGATGTTCAACGTCAGCAACGGCGCGGCTCTCCGAGACAACGTGCGCGAATCAGCCCTAGAAATAGCGGTGTTTGAGCATGTGCTCGAGTCGCTCATCATCGACGCGAGCGCGTGTCCTGGTGTGACGCCGAGCAAAGTTTTTTTCGACACGACGAAAGTTGCATTGCTGGGTCATTCGATGGGCGCAACCATTTCTCCACTCGTGCTCGCGATCGAACCCAAGTTTCGTGCCCTCGTGCTGAGTGGCGCCGGCGCGAGTTGGATCGAAAATGTGATCTACAAAGAGAAACCTGTCGCAGTACGACCGCTGATCGAATTGCTGCTGGGCTATTCGTCCGCGCACCGGTCGCTCGTTCGTGGAGACCCCGTCTTGACCTTGATGCAGTGGACGCTCGAACCAGCAGACCCTCTCGTGTATGGGCGCTTACTCCAGGGACGACAGGTTCTCATGGAGCAAGGCATCGTCGATCACTACATCTTGCCGCCCATCGCGA
>JAYVXK010001051.1:0-11343 GCA_043785265.1 Myxococcales bacterium
GAAGGCTGCGGGCCTCGCTTTTAGGGCTTTTTCGAGACCGCCTGCGCTAAAGCGATTTCGTGCGGACGCGTCTTTTTTTTCGGCGTCGCTGAGACTCGGAGGGACGATGTCGAGCAGGACGACCTCGATGCCAGCATTGGCGAGGTGCGCGGCGATGCCGCTTCCCATGACACCAGCGCCGATGACGCCGACTTTGCGAATCACACTCTGACTCATCTGTTCTCTCCTGAGGTCCACGTTGCGACAGACTTTGGGGGCGCGACTGTACTCCCCTCGTTCGATGCCGCAACGAGCGTGACGTGGCTCGGAGAGGATGCTCTTTTTCCGGCTGAGCGAGGCTTACTTTGCGCCGATGTAGACGTCAGTCATGCGCGTCGGCCCCGTCGACGGGAACGTGGTCCCTTGTGGACCGCCGCGTACGATCGCCGGCAGGATATCGAGGCCCTCAATCACTTTGCCGAAGACTGTGTATTGCTGATTGAGCGAGGCTTGCACATCGAACACGATGAAAAACTGCGAGCCATTGGTGTTTGGTTGCGCAGTACGCGCCATGCCGACGACTCCTGGACCATCGAAGTTGAGCGAGGGCTTCACCTCGAGCGCGAACTGATAGCCGGGGCCACCAGTGCCCCAGTTGGTTTGATCAGCCTTGAGCGTATTGGGGTCGCCTGTCTGCGCCATGAAGCCGTCAATCACGCGGTGAAACGCGATGCCATCGAAGTAGTGATGGAGCGCCAGAAACACGAACGAGTTGATCGTGATCGGCGTGTCTGTAGCCAAAAGATGAATGACGACACGACCCACGCTCGTGTCGATCACCGCGACATAATCTTTGCTCGCATCGATCACCTGATCGGCTTTGGAAAAGGTGTGAGTCGTTGCTGTGTCCGACAGAAACGGGACGAGCGAATATCCCGCCGGCAAGTACCGCCCTCCTCCATCGGGGTTCGTGCCCGTGTCCGCCACATTGGCATCTCCCAGGCTCGAGTCGGGCTGGTTCTGCACGACCGAGGAAGAGGAGCATGCGCCAGCGAACAGGACGACTGGCAAGAGCAAGACTGGAGTGATGCGGGTCATGCGTCGTAGTCTAGCCGTGGATGCGCTCCGTGTTTCTAAATGTCGACGCAGGCGAGTCGGACGACGAACCGCCCGAGCTTTACGCGTTGGCGCACGTGCTGAACATTGCATGCGGAGGCCACGCCGGCGATGCCGCTTCGATGGTACGCGTGATTGATGCGTGCAACTTACACGGAACGATCGTGGGAGCTCACCCGTCCTATCCAGACCGGGAAGGTTTTGGTCGCATGCGCATGGACATGACTACAGAAGACCTTTTTTTAGCCGTAAAGGAGCAGTGTCTGGCGCTGTTGGGCTTCGCGCAAACGCGGGGCGCGCGCGTGTTCTTTGCCAAGCCGCATGGCGCGCTTTATCACGCGGCGAATGTCGACGAAGCGATCGCGCACGCGACTGTGAGTGCGATCGTGGAGGTCTTTGGTCAGAACATCACTCTCATCGGACCCCCCAACGGACGTCTCGCAGACGCAGCACGAGCTCTGGGCATCCGACACGCGCGCGAGCGCTTTGCGGATCGGGGGGTGCGCGCAGACGGATCTCTCATCGCACGCGGAGAGCCCGGTGCGCTCATCCACGACGCAGCAGTGGCTGCGGATCGCGCTCGCTTCTTGCGCGCCGATGTCGACACCATTTGTGTGCACGGTGACACTCCCAATGCGGTCGCGATCGCGCGCGCGGTTCGTGAGGTGGTCGATGCGTCGCCTCGGTGATCGCGCGTGCTTGTTTCCACGTCCGCTTCGGGTGCCCGCGAAGGTGCTGCTCGATCGTGTACGCGCATGGCCAACCGTCGTGGACGTGGTGATCGTCGAGAAGCATTTTGCGGCCTATTTTTCTGCTGATCCCAGCATCGATGATGCGATGATCTCTGCTCTCGCTGTTCCCGCTACGGCCGGGCCGATGGTCGGCAAAGAGCATGTGCTTTCTGTCGTGTATGACGGCGAAGATCTTTTGGAGATCGCCGCGCGCTCGCGCATCAACCAGAGAGAAGTCATCGAGCGGCACACCGCAGTGACCTACGAAGTGGCCATGATGGGCTTTCAACCAGGCTTCGCCTATCTCACGGGCATCGATCCAGTCCTCGTGCACCCGAGACGCCCGATGCCACGCGCGAATGTCGATGCGGGCGCGGTTGCCATCGCAGGACGCTATTCGGGCGTGTACCCGCATGCGTCGCCAGGTGGCTGGAATCTCATAGGTCGGTTGGCCAACGGAGAGATGTTCGACGCCGAGAGCGGGCCGCGACTCACGTTGGGAGACCGCGTGCGCTTCGTCGAGAGCGTCGAGCTTCACGCCACAGCGGAGGAGAAATGATCACAGTCGAGCGGTGCGCTCTGGCTCTGGTCGTCGACTCTGGACGCAGAGGTCACATGCACGAGGGCGTGCCGTGGAGCGGACCGATGGTGCCAGAGTTGCACACGCGGGCCAATCGCGCGGTGCAAAACCCCGAAGGCGCTGCGGCGATCGAGATCTACGGCTCCATCGAGATTTCAGCCACAGTTGCGATCACGGTCGCCAACGAGCGCGGCGAAGTCACCGTGCTGGCAAAAGGCGATCGTCTCGCGCTCGCGAGTGATCCCAAGTTGCGCGTTCGCTACCTCGCCGTCGCTGGAGGCATCGATGTGCCCATCGCGCTCGGCAGCCGAACGACCCTGCATGGCACGATGGGAGGGCTCGAGCGCGGCCTGGCATTGTCGCGCGGCTCCGAGATCCGATGTGGGGCCAACGCTTTGGAAACGGCTGCACCCAGTGCAGACCGAGCCGAGGACCAGGCGTTCGACGGATCACCGATTGCTCTCGTGGGCGGACCCGACGATGATCTTTTCACGAGCGGTGCACTGACGCTCACGCAACACGAGTACGAAATCCTTCCGACCAGCAATCGCATCGGGACACGATTGCGGGGGCCGTCTCTGGTCGCGCGATCGATTGAGCGTGATCGACCGTCGATGCCCATGATGCTTGGAGCACTGCAAATTCCGCCCAACGGGATGCCCATCGTGCTCGGCCCGGATCACCCCACGACCGGCGGATATCCAGTCGTGGCAGTCATCTCGAGCCAACACGTCGGCAAGTTTCACGCGATGCCCATCGGCTCACGCGTGCGCTTCGCGCTATCCTGAGCGCATGAGGGCGCGACTTACGCTCGGCGTGATGAGTGCGTTGCCGCTCTTCGTCTTCGCCTGGTCGTGCGCTCTGAGCGACAGGCCACCGCCACTGGGAGACAGCGACGCGTCGATCCCGCGCGAATATCCAGAGGCTGGGCAGCGCGAAGTACTCGCTCCGCCGCTCGACGCTGGCGCCCCCCTGACCGACGGCGGCACTGCGAGCGCCCGTGATTATGAGGGGATTTGCGATCAAGGAAAGCTGGCGGTGTGGCACTTCTTCGATTTTCAAACCCACACTCCGCAAGGATCATCGATCGACTTTCGCGCGCGGTCGGCATTCACTCGTGCGGACCTCGACACCGCCCCGAGTGTGCTGCTTGCGAATGTCACCGGCCCCGACATCACCATCTGGACCGGTGTGGACGTCGACAGCAAGCTCACGAGCATCGGACAAAAGTCGCAGCACTGGTTGCGCGTGACCACCACACTGCTCTCGTCAGCCGACGCAGGCGCACCAGCGGTGAACGCCACACGACAGATGTACGACTGCGTCCTCGCGCAATAGCGCTCGCGGCGCGACGACAGCCTCGCGAAGGTCTAGTCTCACGAGATGGCTCTGTTTCAGCCCGTTCCGAGCACGCCCGAAGAGATCGAAGCGAGCAAGCCGCTGGACATTCCACCCGAACAAGTGCTCGAGATGGACGAAGCGACTTGGTACGCAAAAGCGTATCGAGGTGAGAACGCGGCGCAGCTCACCGTGCGCGCTGTGCTCATGGGAGCGGCGCTGGGATTTTTTCTAGCGTTCACCAACTTGTACATCGGCCTGAAGACGGGTTGGCACCTGGGTGTGGCGATCACCGCGAGCATCCTTTCGTTTTCAATTTCCAATGGCCTCGTGGGTCTGGCCATCAGCAAAACGCGATTGTCGATCTTGGAGAACAACTGCATGCAGAGCGCGGCATCGAGCGCGGGCTATGCAACCGGATCCACTCTGGTGAGCGCATTTCCTGCCCTTTTGCTGTTGTCCGTCGACAAAGAGCATCCACTCGGTGTTCACCTCCCGTGGCTCACCGTGGGGCTGTGGACGTTCTTCACCGCGGTGCTCGGCGTGACGCTCGCGGTGCCCATGAAGCGGAGCATGATCAACCAAGAACGGCTGCGTTTTCCGTCCGGCGTGGCCGCGGCCGTGACGCTCCAAAGTTTGTACAGCGAAGGCCGTAACGCCTTGCTCAAAGCCCGATCGCTCTTCATCGCCGGAGGCGTCGCGCTGATGCTGCCGCTGCTCAAAGATCTCAACTTGCGCCATGTGCTCGACAGCAAAGGCAAGCTCGTGCGCGCCGCGCTGATTCCGGGTTCGAGCAAGATTTTCGATTGGTTGCCGGGCATCACCATCCACGGCAAAAAAGTATTGCTGAGCGAGTTCAACATGAAGCTCGATCATGGTCTGGCGCTCGTAGGCGCTGGAGCGATCATCGGCATACGCGTGACGGCGTCGATGATGGTGGGCGCGGTGGTGCTGGTGTTCGTGGTTTCGCCGATCGCTCTCGACGCCTCGTGGACGAACGCGCTGGGTCACACGGTGACGGCGGCGACCAAACCGTCGACCGTGTGGAAAGAGATTGGTGTCTGGCTTGGCGCGCCGATGCTTGTTTCTGCCGGTTTGCTGTCGTTTGCGATGCAGTGGCGAACCGTGGTGCGCGCGGTCAGCGGACTGTGGCGTGGCTCGCGCGACGACGACGAGCGCGTGCGGAAGACCGAGGTTCCCATGTCTTGGTTTGCAGTCCTCGGATCGATCTCAGCCTTGGCGATCGTGATCCTCGCGTGGCGATCGTTCGATGTGCCGCCGCACTTGGGCACGCTCGCAGTGCTCATGACTTTCTTCCTCGCGCTCGTGGCATGTCGGGCGACCGGCGAGACGGACGTGACGCCCACGGGGGCGATGGGAAAGATCATGCAGCTGTCTTATGGCGTGCTCCTTCCACAAGCGGTGACAGCGAATCTCATGACGGCCGCGATCACCAGCGGCTCGGCATCAGCGAGCGCCGATCTGCTCAACGATCTCAAAAGCGGCTATTTGCTGGGCGCCAATCCACGTCGTCAGTTCATCGCGCAGCTGTCGGGGATCATCACCGGCACGATCGCCACGGTCAGCGGCTATTATCTTTTGGTCAAAGACGCGAGCTCACTGACAGGCTCAGACGGTCGCGATCCTGCGTTTGCTGCGCCGGCCGCTCAACAGTGGAAGGCCGTCGCAGAGGTGTTCAAGATCGGTGTCTCGAATCTCCACCCGATGGCGCGAACATGCATCGTGATCGGAGTCGCTCTTGGCGTCTCGTTGACGCTCCTCGAACGTGCGCTGCCAAAATACAAGCGCTGGCTGCCGTCTCCTTCGGGCATCGGGCTCGGCTTTATTTTGCCGTTTTATTATCCGTTCGCGATGTTCCTAGGTGCCGGGATCGCGGAGATTGCCAAGCGGCTCAAACCAGAAAGTGCCGACCGATACACCGTGCCCATCGCGAGCGGCGTCATCGCCGGAGAGAGCATCATGGGTGTGCTCGTCGCTGCGGTGAACAACTTCGTCCTGACGTAAGAGCATCAGCCCGCGACACAGAACGCGAACACCACACTGTCGCTTGCGGTCGGGCTCTTGATCTCGAAGGTCACCTGCCACAGGCCAGGCATGAACAGGTAAAGCGGCGCGACGTCGAACGTGCCGTCAGGGTTTGCCGTCACGACGGGTTGCACGTTGGTCCCGTGACCATGGTCGGGCATGAAGGGCTTCGCGACGACGGTGGCGTTCTGCGCCTGATTTCCCGAGGGATCGAGCACTCGGACCTTCCACGTGTTGGTGCCGCGCGTGGGTGGAACCGGCGAGCCGCTGAGGAGAACGACCTTCATGCCCTGCTTGCCGGCGACTGTGAGGTTCGGCGCGTAAGTCATGGCGCGAGAGTCTTCGCAGGTGATCGCGAGCGAGTCGGTTGCGGCATCAGTCGGACCGGGTTGCGCGGAGGGACCAGAGCAAGCAGCGACGAGCGCAAGGGTCGAGACGAGCAACCTAAAAAGCACGTCCCAAACGTAGCATCATGGAGCACAACGAGCATGCGCTGCGGCTGGCACTGTCTGCGCTTGGAAGTTGAGGTTGGTGTTGGTGGCGCACGTGTACTTCGTCGGGCCGCGCGTGTAGCCGGTCTTGGCCGTCGTTGGCGTCCACTCCACGAGAGGCGCGGCGCCAATGTCGAACGTCCCCATGCGATCGCGAAGCGATCCATCGAGGTCTCCGCTCTTGATCAGATCGTCGATCACATCCAAACCAACGGGTTGTAGGCGCACGCGCATCGTCACGCGATCTGGAATCGTAGAGAGCGACGCTTTACGCGGAAAAGTCTGCGACACGTGAGTCTGATAAAATCGTGGATCGGTTTGGTCAAACGTGGGCTGGCCAGGGAGCAAATAACTTTCGTTCGACTGCGCTTGCCAAAACATCGACACGGGCTGGTCGTTGATGTCGAACGTGCAGTCGCGAAAGAGCCACAAATCAGGGTCGCTGACGGGTTTGGTCACGTCGCCGCCTTGCGCGACGACGCCGCTTCGATAGATCACTTGCGCGTTCGCGTAGGCAATCACCTCGACCCATGCGCGTCGATCTTGCGCGGCGCCGCTCGGCCATGAGTGGCCCGCTGCGACATTGTCCACGATCACGTCGATGCCCGCAGTGCCATCGCCCACGCACACCGCTGACTGCAACGTTGTATCGAGCAGCGCCTGAACCTTTTGCTTTTGCGAATCAGTCTCCGCAAACGGCAAGAGAGCGAGGTCGGCACCAGGTTGAGCGTGCGTGTGATAGCGGCGCAGTGGCGAGCCTGGAATCTGCGAGATGGGACGCAGGTCTTGACTCTGATCCATGTGACACTGCCCGCAGGTCGCGCCGCCGCTCTTGGAGTACACGGTCGATTGCCACTCTTGGAAGGTTCGTTCGAGCGCGACGCCATGCCCGTTGGTGATGTCGTGGCACGCGCCGCATAGCTTGGCTGAATCTGCCTTGTCGCGATCGTGCAGAGACGAATACGCAGAAGGGTGACCGCTTGTGGCGCGCGCGTCGGCGAACGGGCCGCGCATGGTGACGTCCGTCGCCAAGTGCAACGGGGCGTCATGGGTGCCCTGCACGTCGTCTACTGCGTGACAGAAGAAGCACGTGACGCCTTTGAGCTTCTTCGGCACGCTCGCGAGATTCAATCCGTCGTGGGTCGCGCCTTCTCTCACGGCCATGGGTGCGTGACACTTCACGCAGAAGTCTCCAAGTGCACCATTGGTCTCGCGTTGCCCGCGCGCGTTCATCGCGAGGAACACAGGATCGTCCGCCGCGTAAGCGTGCATGCTGCCGGACCAGTCCTTGAAGTGATCCGCATGACAACTCTTGCACGTCTCCGGATCGAGCATCGTGTCGCGCGATGGGTACACAACCGGCGTGGCGGGAGTGGAGCACGCGCCTGGAAACACGCCTGCCACGAGCACTGCAATGACGAGACTAATTGTTCGGCGCATGACACACGAACCAGTTCAAGAGAGACGCGCGTTCGTCAGACGTGAGGGCGCTCGCATCGGAGGGAGGCATTCTGCATGCGTAGACTTGATTGAGCATCGAACTGCGACCCGCGTACACGTTGTTGTAGGTCGAAAAATCGAACTTGGCCGAGCCGGGCCCACCATCAGTGTGACATTGATTGCACTTGTTTCCGATGACGGGTGTGATGTCCGTTTTGTAGCTCGGCACATTGCTGGCGCACGCTTGCGGCAAGTCATTGGGACACGACCCGCGGTCAGGCGCAGGCGTGGAGCACGCGAGCGCGATCAAGCCCCCGATGAGAGAGGCCGCTGCGATGATCACCAGAGCGGAAGCGCGCATCCGAGCGTCTTGCCCTCCGCGCGACGCACGGGTGTGCCGTCGAGCATGTCTGTCAAAGCGTCCTTCAGATACATCGTCGCGTCATCGCGGAGGTGAGAGCGATCGTCATCGATGCCGCCCGCATAGCGAACGACGCCTTGTCGATCGACGACGACCGCAAAGCTCGCGAACTGCGCGCCGACCGCGCGCGCAAACACGGCATTTTGGTCGAAGAGCATGGGATAGTCGAGGTTCAGTTGAGCCACGAAAGACTGGTCGCGCGCGATGGAGCCGCCCACTTCGGAGTCGACCATGAACCATCTTACCGCGCGCGGAGCGAACGCGTCATGCAGCGCTCGCAAACGTGCTTGATGCGCAGCCATGCACGGACATTGTGGATCGAAAAACACAAACACGGTCGCCGGAGCGCTCGCGAACTCTGCGCCCAATAAATGCGACTGACCGTCAGTCCCCGCCATCGTGATCGACGACAGAGACGCGCTGCTAGGGGGAGAGTTGGCGTTCATGCACGAACACATGCAAACACTCACGAACAACGTGACGAGTGTTTTCAGGTCCATGACTTGATCAGCGTGAGAGTGAGACCTGCTGCGGTCGGTTGGTTGCGACCAAAGGGTTCGACCGGCGGATGAACGAAGAAGCCGCCTTGCACGCGCCACGTATCGTTGATGGGCCACACGCCCGAGGTGCCCATCAGCAAAGTGCGACGCGAGGAGTCCATGATGCTCTCGCCGTTGATGCGGCCATTGCCTTCGCCCGCATAGGACACGATGAGGGCGAGCGCTGCGTCGTTTTTGAACGAATAGCCAAGCGCGAAAAGCGCCGTGAATTGCGGGCTCAAACCGGCAGTGACGTCTCCTACTGATCGCGACGCGCGGAAGGCAACGAGACCCGAAACACTCACGAGCCACGCGCCAAAGTTCTGTTCGAGGGCGAGACCGAAGTTGCCCGTGAGTGCGCCAACACCTGTGGCATCGGCGGCGAGTTTGTTCTTCGCAGACTCAGGCGGTCTGCCGGTGGGCAAAGTCACCCCCGCGAGAAACGCGATGCCAGGCACGTAGCGCGACTCACCAGCGACCACGACGTCTGCGCGACCGCTCACGTTCGCGTCTCCGATGCCTCCGCCGAAGTCGGTCACGCCTGCGGTGCGCCATGTCTCTACGAGGGGCACGATGAGCGCCAATTGTGCGCGAGGCAGCACACGCGCGGCCGCGAAGAAGTCCTGCTCGAAGTCTGCTTCGCTGGAGCCTTTTGCGTTGGGTGTCCAGCTTCCGTGCGAATCGAAGTTGCCGAACACGACACTCGACTTGGTTTGCACGCCGACCAATGCGACCTCATGAAGACTCAATCGCCCAGGAGTGATCGCGCCTGATCCTGCGCAGCAAGATTGTGCATGTGAGTTGTGGGTCATCGCCATGACGGCGATCGCACTAGCGAACGTCGAGCGTGCAAGTCGCATGGTCAGTGACCTCGGCCGTGATGGTCGTGCGGAGTTGCCACGAGCCAGGCATGTAGAGCGACACGTCGTCGGCGCGGTAGGCGCCATGTCCGAGGGCGGTCACGGTCGGCGTCACGGAGGTGCCGTGTGCGTGCGAGGGCATCCACGGCACCACGCTGATCGTCGCTCCGTCGAGTGGCGTGCCCGTTTTGGTGTCGCGGATCGAGAGTTCGACTTGCACGACACCATGCACGGGCGGCTGCTGCGGCGTCGTTCGCACTTCGATGTGATAGCGGCCGGTATCGCTGTCCATCGTCGTGAGCGGCGCGCTCGTCGTGACAGGATCGCTCGCGCTCGCGCACGCGACGCACAACAAAAGCGCGAGCGACTTGATCATGGCACTTCCACGAGGAAGGCGATGTGACCGTGCGGCGAGTCAGCCGGATCGTCGCCGCAGGTTCCGTAGAAGTGGTAGCGCACACTCCACGTGCCTGCGACGTCGAAGACCACAGGACCCACGGTGTACACACCTGGACCAATCTCTTTTGAAACTCCTGCGTTTGGAGCGGGATGCACGTCGTTCAAGAATCCTTCGATGTACGGATCGGCGCCTGTCGCAGGCGACTTGTCGGTCTTGCGTGTGACAGTGACCGTGAAGGTGACGCCTTCTTTGCCAGAGCACACAGGGGTCGCTGTCCACTTGACGTGATACTTGCAGTCGTCGTCATCGCCTTCTGCGTTGAGCATGGTCTGCCCATAGGGACTGGGCGCGGCTGCGTCCGTTGATGCATCCACTACGCTTGCGTCAGCAGCGCCCGCGTCGGCGTGACAAGACGCCATGTTGGTTGCAGTGGAACTCGTGCAGTGCGCATCGGCCGCGCCTTTCACCGGCCCACCTGGCGACGCGCACTTGGCCGCTGCGTCAGTCGTTGTGTTGGGTGTCGATGATGTGCACGCGGCAGCGGCGATTGCGGCAGCGACGAACGGGAGAATCAGGCGAAGCGCGTGCACGAGGTGCAACCTAGGACTCACGCACACGTTTGGGAAGCGTGCCGCTACAGCACATGCGCAGGTAAAACTCGGGCCGGCTGAACTCTGCTACGGTCGACGGATGAGAGTTTTGTCCGCATGGGTCGCCTTGCTGCTGTCTGCATGCGGAGCCGCCGAAAAGCCGGCCGAAGTGGCGAAAGCGGACACACCCGGGCAACTGCCCATCTCCACGAGCTGCGGGAGCACGGCGAGCGCGACCCAGCTGGTGAGTCCCGTCGAGCTCTCGCGCAAGGCGAACGGCTGCACTCAGGCGAAGGCGTCGACATCGACCGAAGGCACCTTCAAGTCGAACACAGACGCGACCTGCCAGGCATCACTCACGGGCAAGGACCCTACATGCATCGAGTGGTACTCAGGACCGCAACGCGCGTGGGCTGTGTGGGACGCGAACGCGAAGACCGCGGAGTGCTACTGCGCGCACTAGTGCCGCGATTCCATCGAAACGATGGCCGAAGGACGTCCGCCTTCGGAAGTGCAGCTTTGCTGCACCATCGCGGCCCTAGACGGTTTACTTGGGCTCCGCCCAAACCCGAAAGTTGCTCCCGCAACTTTCCTAGTCCCATCGATTCAAGAGAATCGAGGTACGAGCACTCACGGCACGTCCACATAGAACGCGGCGTGACCGTGCGGCGAATCGGTCGCGGCCTCTGAGCATGCATCGAAGAAGTGGAACCGCACGGTCCAGCGACCCGAACGATCGAAGCGAATCGGCGCGATGCGATAGACGCCCGCGTCCGTCTCTGTGACGGTCGAAAAAACCGACGGCGCAGGAT
>JAYVXK010001052.1:0-3522 GCA_043785265.1 Myxococcales bacterium
AACACGCAAGGCACTCACCTCCGCATCAGCGAGTTGTCGACCGAGAGCGATGCGATTCGCGATGCGCCCTTTCCGGTGGGCGACGGCGTGCTCGCAGCCGTGGCGATGAACAAGGAGCGCGTGAGTCTGTCGAACCTTCGTCCGTCGATGAAAGTGCCTTATTACGAGGGTCCAACGCCCGTGCGGTCTCTCCTCGCGATCCCCGCACTAGAGGAAGGTCAACTCCGCGGCATCCTCGCGCTCGATCGCACTTCTGCCGAGCCCTTCACGCCGCGTGAAGAAGAACTCGCGACGCAAGCCGCGCGGTTTTGTGTGCGGGCGATCCAAAACGAGCGTGTGTTCGTGCAACTCGAGCGTGCCAAGATCGAACAAGGCAAGTTGTATCGCGCGGCACAAGCGCTCGGCGCGGCGCTCAGCGAAAAAGACGTCCTCGACGCTGGCGTGAGAGCCGCTCGCGAAATCGCCAGCTTCGATCTCGCCGCGGTCACACTCTTCGACGAGACCACGCGCACCCATCAGGTCGTCGCGGCAACCAGTGGTGAAGGCGAGGTCGACGATCTCGTCGGCGCGAAATTCCAGCACAACGCAGGCCTCGTCTCCATGGTCGTGCAAAATCGATTTCCGCTCCCGTACAAAGGCGAATACGACGCCGCGCGACAGGTCGTCCTCACGCGACACTATCCGTGGCCCAAGCTCCCGAGCTTGCTGGTCCTGCCGCTGGTGCTTCATGGTCGTCCGCTCGGCACGCTCATCCTCGGCGCAAAACGGCGTCACGCTTTTGGAGACAGCGTGCGTCCCACACTCGAGGTCCTCGCCAGTCACCTCGCGGTCTCTCTCGCGAACGCACGCATGGTCCACAAGCTCGAGATGATGGCGACCACCGACGGACTCACCGGACTATTCAACAAGCGCGCAATGCTCGACGAAGCCAAGAAGAAGATCGACGCGAGCGCGCGTTTCGGCCGTAAAATGAGCCTCGTCATCGCTGACATCGATTTCTTCAAGAAGGTAAACGACACATTCGGTCACGACGTAGGCGACGTCGTCATCAAAGGTCTTGGCGAAATCTTGAAGCGCCAAAAGCGCACGACCGACATGGTGGCGCGCTTCGGTGGCGAAGAGTTCGTAGTGCTCTGCGAGCAGACCGACGAGAAGGGCGCGATGCTGCTGGCCGAACGCATCCGCGAAGAACTCAGCAAGACGACCTTCCACGCCGAGAAGGGTCCACTCAACGTCACCTGCTCGCTTGGTGTCGCGACCTTCCCAGAATCGGGCAAGGACTGGGACACGCTCTTCAAAGCCGCAGACGACGCGCTCTATGTGAGCAAGCGCAGCGGGCGAGACAAGTCGACTGCGCACGTGCCGCAGAGACTAGCGACCGACACTCCCCCGCCGACGAAGCGACTTGTTGGATAGAGCCGTCCCCGATTCCCGTCCTCGTACGCCGCACCCGTCGCCGTCCCCGTTCCCGTCCCGTGCGCCGCCCCGGTCCGGTCTCCGTCCCAATCGGCCGGGAGGGGCCCCCTACTTCTTATGCAATGCGCAAAACCCATTTAAACAGCCGCAAGCATTCGCATCCGTCGTGTTGCAGCGCACCTCTTCGGTGCACATCATGTCCTTCGTGCGCGGAGTCGACTTTGCTTTCGCGACGCACGCGGGTGCATGACACGGTTGGCTGGGCGCGCAGTCTGCGTCAGTCTTGCATGCGTCGGTGCTCAGCAACGGATCGCACAAGCCGCAGCCGCACATTTTCGCACCGGCGTCGAATGGGTTGATGTCGAGCGGGCGTGTGACGCCGAGCGAAGCATCGGGTGGATCGGGTGCTGCAACGACTGGTGGACTCGTGTCGGAGGTCATGGGCGCCGCGACGAGCGCGTTGTTGTTCGGCGTGCAAGCAGCGATGACGACGGTCAACGGACTTGCGATGGAGAGGACGACGCGGAGCATGCGTCGAACGCTAGCACGGGCGCGTGATATGAATCGGCGGATGGACTCGACCGCGCGCTTCAGCGACCGCGTGCGCGACTACGTTCTCTATCGACCGCGCTACCCGCGTGAACTCGTTGCCGAGCTCGAGAAAAGAGGTCTGAGCAAGAGCGCGCCGATCGCAGACATCGGGTCGGGCACTGGCATCTCGACTCGTCTTTTGATCGAAGCGGGTTACGAGGTGTACGCGATCGAACCGAATGCAGCGATGCGTGCGGCAGCCGATCACGATCTGGCTTCTTTTCTGGCATATCATTCGATCGACGGAACCGCCGAGGCCACGACTCTGATCGATCAATTGGTGGGGGCGGTGTTCGCGGCGCAAGCTTTTCATTGGTTTGATCCGCCGCGTGCTCGGGCGGAGATGAAGCGTGTGCTTCGGGAGCCAAGACTCGTCATCCTCGTATGGAACGATCGGCGAATTCGTGGCGCCTTCCTCGAAGCGTATGAGCGCCTCTTGTTCGATCACGGGATCGACTACGCGAACGTCCGCCATCAAGACGCTGCGAGTCCGGAGAAGATCGGCGCGTTCTTCGACGGCGCTCCGTACGAGAAAATCGTCCTGCCGAACGAGCAACGTTTCGATCGTGCAGGTCTTGTGGGTCGAGCGCTCTCGTCTTCGTATGTGCCGCAAAAAGGCCACGCAAAGCACGACGCAATGATGCGCGCACTGAACGAACTATTCGATGCTCATCAAGACAACGGCCACGTGTTGTTCGAGTACGACACGAGAGCTTTCGTCGGGAGATTGGCGTGATGCAAAAGAGTCGGCAGATGAAAATGCGTGACGCTGCGTTCAAGACGCTCCTCCGTGCGCCCGAGTTCGTCTTGCGACGACTCGCTGGCGGGCCGGATCAAAAAGACGGCCACCTCCTCGATGCACGCGTTGGGGTCATGCTCGCTGCGGTGCGCGCGCTTGGCCTCCAAGACGAACCCGATGTTGCCAAGGCGCGGGCGTACATGGAGCGCGAAACACAAACCGTCGCACCCGCTCGCATCGAAATGGCGATCGAGCGCGACCTTTGGGTCAGCGGGCAAAACGGCGACATCCGCGCTCGCGTCTACACGCCAAAGACGGCCAAAATAGGCTGCGGCGTGCTTGTCTATTATCATGGTGGTGGCATGGTCGCAGGCAGCATCGCTTCGCACGATCTGGCGGTGCGCGATCTGGCGCATCACGCCCGCTGCATCGTGATGTCGGTGGACTACCGGTTGGCTCCCGAACACAAATTCCCGGCCGGTCCTGAAGATGCGCTCGCGGCTTATGTATGGGCGCGAGCCAACGCAAAAGACATCGGCGCCGATCCCGGGCGCGTCGGCGTTGGCGGCGACTCAGCCGGCGGAAATCTGTCGGCCGTCGTCACTCACTTGGCAAAGGCGCGCGACATCGCACAACCCACACTCCAACTTTTGATTTATCCCGCGACTGATCTCACAAGCTCGATGAGGTCGCACGAGACATTCGCGAAGGGCTACCTGCTCGATGAATCGCGGGTCCGTTGGTACATGGCGCACTACTTGGTCAGTCGCGCACAA
>JAYVXK010001053.1:0-11319 GCA_043785265.1 Myxococcales bacterium
CTCCCGTGTTCATCTACTTTCAATTCTAGTTGGATATCGTGACTGACCAAGACGACAAGCAAGTTCCGCCGAGCGAGGGGCCGTCCAAAGAGGACGAGAGCCCTCCCGCGCCCGCTCCGATCGCCGTCCCCGCTCCCGTCCCCGTCCCCGTCCCCGTCCCCGCTCCCGTCCCCGTCCCTGTCCCCGCTTCCGTCTGTGCGCGCGTCGGCGAAGGCCGTGATTTCTGCCGCGCCGTCATCATCGGTGTCACCGGCGAGTTCGATGAAGCCGGCGAACGGCGCGCCGATACTCCACTAAGCTACTTGCACGTGTACGAGTCGGTCGCGGACGGCACGCAGAACGCGTCGATCGAGCAAAAGAAGTTGCCGGGGCAGTCCGACGGTTTGCTGCAAGCTTGCGTGCAGATGTACGGGTTGGTCGTTGGACCGAACGCGACGCATCGATTGCCTTCGCACTCTTGTCCGGCGCGACCGTCGTGAGTCGCCACGCAACAATCGCCGAGCTTCTTGGTGCCAAGAGGCCACTGACTCTGCGCGATGCACTTGCCTGCGCCGGTGGGCTCGCACATTTTGGATGCGGAGCCGCACGTGAGGTTGGGCGCGGTGTTGCAGCCGTCGATCGAGTCGCATGGATCGCTGCACATCATGACGCCGCCGAAGTTGCTGCACGTTCGGTAGCGACACTCTTCGTTCTTGGTGCAGCAATATCCGCTCGGCAGCGCACCATAGCGGCCCGGTCCAAAGCTCGTCGAAGAGGCATCGCCCGTTGTGGATGTGTCGTTGGTCGTGGACGCATCCGAAGGCGACGACGTCTTGAAATCGCCACAACCTACGAGCAGAACGAACCACCAGCGCATCCGCGGTCTATAGCTCATCGCTCTCTAGCCTGCCGGATCCCGAGCCAGATGAGAAGCGCGCTGCGAGCGATCCAGTCTGCGGTCGATCCCATCCACACTCCCGGCAGACCGAGGCCAAGGCGAATCGCGAAAAGCCACGTGAACGCGAGACGCACGACGAGCGCACCTACAAGACTGATGCCGAGTGTCGCGCGCGTTTGGCCGCCGCCTCGCAATGCTTGAGAGAGCACGATGCCTGTGGCCATGAAGGGCTGCGCGAACGCGAGCACGGGGACCGCGCTCTGTCCCACGCGCGAAACTTCTTCGTCATTCGAGAAGAGCGGCAACAAAACCGACCGCGACACGAGCGCGATCAATCCGAACGCGGTGAGCAGTCCAATGGCCCAGCGCGCAGCGAGCCACGCCGATTGGATGGCCTCTGCCTTTCGTCCCGCTCCGAGCCGACGCGCCACGAGCGACGCGGCGGCCGTTCCAAAACCATCTGCGGACAAGAAGCAGATCGATTCGATGCTGATCAGCGCTTGATTGGCTGCCATGGGCACGTCGCCGAGTGACGCGATGATGCCCACGTACCCAAGAAAACCAGCGTGATACACGATCCGTTCGAGCATCGCCGGCCAGCCGACACGCACGACCCATCCGAGCTCGAGACGATAGTTGCGCCAACGCGAAGACCTTTGGGCGTCACTCGCGCTCTTCGATCGACGGAGCGACACGGGGCGACCCAACCGAGACAAAGCGAGGACTCCGAGCGTGGCTTCGAGCGCAAACGTGAACGCCATCGAGATGCCGCAGCCACGCGAGCCGAGCGCGGGGATCCCGAAGGCGCCGAGGATGAGCACGCGATTGGTTCCGACGTGAACCGCGTTTGCGAGCGAACCGATGAACAAGGGTGTGCGCGTATCGCCCGAGGCCTGGAGCGTCGCTGTGGTCACTGCTGCCATGAATGCGAGCGGAGACGCGGCGAGTGTGATCTCCAAGTAGTCGGTGGCGGCATGCACGACTTCGGCTGATGCCTTGGGGGCTGCGATCGGAATGGCGGCTCGAACCAGGGGCGCCAGCGCAGTCAGCAACAGACCAATTCCGATGGCGAGCCCCATGGACACGATCGCTGCGCGACGCGCCGCTGCATGATTCTTCTTGCCGACGAGATTGCCTACGCGCGCGAGTGTTCCGACCTCGAACGCCAAAAACACCGACAGCACGCTCCACTCGACTGGACCGGCGAGCTGCATCGCGGCGAGCGAAGTCCCAGAATGGTGACCAAGCATGATCCGATCGACGACAAACACGAGCGTGTGCAAGAGCGACATCGCGATCGCAGGCAGCGCGAGCGTCATCAACTCGCGCGCAACCGATGCCGCGTTGGACGCTGGCGACGCTTTGGGCCCTCCGCTCTTTGCGCTGGCGGTCACACCACCAGATCGCCCATGCGGCGGCGCAGCGTCGTACTTGCTGCGTCGGCTGCGCAGCTCCGGCAATAACCGAATTGATTGATCATGCGCTCGATGGTCTGGTTCGCCGCGAGCTTGCGATCGTCCGGCAAGCCAGCGGCGTCTTCGCGCACCACGATCACGATGTCTCTGGCGCGCTCGGCGACGGCCCCGCGCTTCTCGCCGAAGATCGTGTCGCGCATGCGCTTGAGATAATGCGGAAACACCATCGCGGGATCGACCTTGTTTCCAGGGTGATCGATGGCCCACGCTGCGATGGATGAGAGCATCGAGGCGCGCGTCTCGCTTGGATCACCTTGGATGTCCAAGAGGCGCTCGACCTCGCGCATGAGTTTTTCGTCTGGCTCTTCGTAGTCGCCGGTGAGCTTGTTGCGCACGCGCTCTTTCTTCACCCAGACGCTCACGTGCTTGACGTACCGATCGATGAGGTCGCCATACTGCGCTTCTTCGACGAGCCCGCTCGCGCGATACAGCTCGTGCTCCCATGTGTCGAGCAGGCGGCCGAGCAGCGCTTCTTGGAATTGTTTTTGGTCGTGATACCCGCCGCCGAGTGGTTCTTGCTGCAGCCACTCGAACTCGGTCTTGCGCTCACAGAGCGCCTCGATCTCGTCGAGCACCGCGAGCGGTGAGAGGCACTGATACTTGCTCGATTGCGCGGCATCCAAGATCGCCATGCGCATCTCTCGCGGACTGGCGCCGACTCGACCCTCGTAAATCGGATACGCGTCGCTCTCGTCGTGCACCGCGCGGATGTTCGCCCGCAGCACTTTTTGTGCGTCCGCATCGAGGCGCTCTGGCACTCGACCCAGCGCGTACAGGTCCATTTTTTCGAGTGCCGTGAGTGAAGTGAGCGCGTTCTGCACACTGCGGCCATAACGGTCGGGCATGGGTTTTCGCATGCGAGTGAGCACCGCGAACATCGCCGCGGTCATGGTCGCGTGCGGTGCGACGTGCCTCCGCACTTGAGGAGCCACATGCATGTCGTAGATGCGTTGCTCTTCTACGTAGCTCCGCAGATAAGGCATGCGAACAAGCTCGAGGCGTCCACGAAAACTCGCGAACTCTGGGTGCTCTCGAAAGGCATCAAGGTGCACTTCGTTCGCGCTGCCGATCATCACGCAGTTGAGTTGCACGTTCTGCTGCGTGAGCGCGACCTCGCCCGTCTCGATGGTCAACTGCAAGTATTTGTACGTGTCGAGCGGTCTTTTCAAAAGATCGCTGAACTCGAGCAAACCGCCCGCGGCATCGATTAACTCGCCAGTTGCCTCATACAGCGGAATCGCTTGAAGCGAAGCTGGCAAAGCGGCGAGCGAGCGGTCTGCTGTGAGTTGCCGCTCGCCTGCATCGACGCTCATCTGCGGACCAATCGTGACCGCCCCCGCCCGATACCTCTGCGAGATGAAGTAGCGCTCGACCTGAACGTGCTTGAGCACCTCGGTGTACGAACCTTTGTAAGAGGCCAGCAGCGCCTCGAAGATCTGCTGACTCTTGTGCGACAGCTGTCCCTTGAGGATCCATTCGCTGGGGGCTTCGACGTTCTTGTCGTTCTTGCGCGCCTCTTCGAACGCGCGATCGAGCAACTGACGACGCTCCGGAATGGGAATCAAAAAGAGCGGATGGTCTCGCACTTCGAGAGCAAGCTTGGCGTCGATCTGATCGTCTGCGAGGTGCGCATAGCTCGACTGCGGAACCAGCGGCGCTTCGCCCTTCGAAAAGCCCAGGTTGCCGCGGATGGTCTTGCTCGACGGAAACACCCAATTGTAGCGGTAAAGCGCGCCTTCTTCTTTTTGCGAGTAGTCCTCGAGCGCGCGAAACATGCACGCCACGATGGTGCTCTTCGCTGAGCCATTGGGACCGTGCAACAGAACGAGCCTGCTCGGTCGTCCCTCCCGCGCGAAGTTGGACAGCGCTCGATAGATCTCGCCCTGCACGTGCTCTTGACCGATCAGAACTCCGCGACGGTCAGCGTCCCAAGGCAGATCGAACAGCTTGAAGCGCGTGAACGTGCCCCAAGGATGCGTGACCTCTTCTTTGCCGTAAAAGTCGAAGACGTCGCGCAAGTACCGGCTTGCATCGCGTGCGTGCTGCACGGGATTGGTCGCCCACAACTCCAGATACTCATCGAAGGAGAGCACGCGCCGCGCGGCGAGAAAGCGCTGCTCAACGCGTGCTGCAACCGTCGAGAGATGTTGCGCGAAGGTGCGCGGGGCGTCCATCGACGCTCAGCTTACTGGATGCATTACTTGATGGTGACGGGAATCGAGAGTTCGGCCGTCTCGAGTTGGCAGTTCTCGGCCGAGCACACCGAGAGCTTGAACGTGCCAGGGATCGCAAGAGCGCCGGCCTTCGCCGCTTTGAAGTGCACTTTCATGGTGCCAAGCTTCTCGTCTTTTGCGTCGGGGGTGAAATCACCGGATGCTTTGGAGAAGACATTCTTGCCAGCAGTATCAGTGCCCGTGTAGTCGACGCCTGCAACGTCACCCGCTTTGAATTTGTACGGGTACTCTTTGTTCACGTGGAACCCACCCTCCGCGCTGAGCTTGAGCTCGACGACGCACTCTGCGCCGGCTTTGCAATCGGCTTGCGACGAGTCCACCGCGAAGTGGTTGCCCTTCGCGACCTGGGCACCAACGTCCCGCGTGGCCTGATGTGCGGAGTTGGCGTTCGCGAGAGAACCGAGAGACGCAATGCTGAGAGCGAGGAGCAAACCGATCTTGTTCATGGCTCACCAAGTGTAGATGTTTCCGTGGATGTGACGATCGAAGCGCGTGATTTATTCAGCCTATGATTTACGGCCTTGGACGCAAGCGCGGTGTCGAGACATCAGGTGGTCTCGCCGAGCTCGATGGTGCCGGCTTTGCACTCGCAGCTGCGTCGACACTCCCATCCAAAAGCCCTGCGTCAGGCGCGGGTGGCAGAGTCGCGTTGATTCCGGCTGTCGGCATTTTTGCGTAGATCTCCAAGCGAGGTCCTGATGCAGACGCAAGTGCAAGCGCCGTTCCGGTCGTGCTCGTGCTGGCTGCGATGATGGCCAAACCCTGATCACGCGGATCATGTTCTGGCCATCGCGCCACGAGGGCTCCCACGTCGATTCGCACGACCGAACGACCCGAACCTGTGATGTAGGTCGCTGGGGAGCGAGTGTCTTCGACATGGGGTTGCATGGCCCAGGAGATGGATCGCGCGTCCCAGGGGTCGGTGACTCTCGTCGCGTACAGCGCGATCGGAGTTGGATCGCTGTCGACCTCTTCTGCCGTGTTCAGGATCAAATAAGCTTCGATCACTTCGGACTCGCTCGGCAGCGTTGCGGAAAATCGCAGGAAGAGGCGGGCGTCCGTGTCTTTGCCAAGCGTGACGATGCGAGGCACTCCCGCGCCTGGAGCATCGCCGCGGCGCAAATAGGCCATTTCGGTGGGCAACGCGACCAAGCGAACGACACCAGGCCCGGCAATGACGGGTGTTGCCGCCGAACTCACAGGGACGGCACGACCAGCGACGCACGTGTAGCCAGGACCCAGGTTGTCTCCCGTCATGCACATGCGAAGCCGAAGCGCGCATGCAGTGGCGAACCCGGAGCACGCAACACCAAGGATGAGGAGCAACAACGCGCGAGATCGCAAGCGCGGCGAGGATAGACCAAGCGCACCCCAAATGCTCACTGTCGTTCGAGCGCGGCATTCGTCTACCGTTTCGGCCCGTACTCGTGAAACACTCGCTCCTAGTCGCATGACCGAACCGCTGCTCTCCGTTCGTGACCTCGTGGTCACCTTCCGCACAGATACGGGCCACGTCACCGCGGTCGACGGGGCGACGTTCGATGTCGAAGAGGGCACGACCGTGGGCATCGTCGGAGAGAGCGGATGCGGCAAGAGCGTTGCGTCTCTGTCGATCATGCGGCTCATCCCCTCGCCTCCGGGAAAAATAGAAGCCGGACAAATTCGCTTCAAAGGAAGAGACCTGCTCACTCTCCCCGACCGCGAAATGCGCAAGGTGCGCGGCAACGAAATCTCGATGATTTTTCAAGAGCCGATGACCAGTTTGAACCCTGTTTATACGGTCGGTTCGCAGATCGTCGAAGCCATTCGACTGCACCAAGACAAGAACCGAAGACAAGCCCGCGCGCATGCCATCGAAATGCTGCAATTGGTCGGCATGGCTTCGCCTGAAACGAACGTAGACGCGTATCCTCATCAGCTCTCGGGTGGCATGCGACAGCGCGTGATGATCGCCATGGCGCTCGCGTGCGAACCGAAGCTGCTCATCGCCGACGAGCCGACGACAGCCCTGGACGTGACGATCCAAGCGCAGATATTGGAGCTGCTCCGCAAGCTGCAAGACAAGCTCGGCATGAGCATCATCTTCATCACGCACGATCTTGGAGTGATCGCAGAGTGTGCAAAAGAGGTCGTCGTGATGTACGCAGGACGCGTGGTGGAGCGATGTGACGCCAAAACGATCTTCACCAATTCGCGGCACCCTTACACGCGCGGCTTGCTCGCGAGTATTCCACGGGTCGAGCCACCCCAAGCCGATGGCAAGCGCAGGCGACTGCCCACGATCGAAGGCATGGTGCCTGATCTCGCGGCGCTCCCCATTGGTTGTCGGTTTGCCGACCGCTGCTCGATGCGACAAGACCGCTGCACCGAAAGCGACCCGCTTCTTCGAGAAATCAGCAAGGGTCACTACACGCGCTGCGTGCGTGCGGAGGAACTCTCTTGAGCACGCAAGGATCACCCGACGTGCCCGCGAGCACGACCACGAGCAAGAGTAGAACGCTCGTGGCGACGGAAAAACTCACCAAGTATTTTCCTGTGCGCGAGGGTTGGCTCGGTCGCCCGTCGAAGTTCGTGCGCGCGGTCGAGGACGTGAGCTTACGTGTGCGCCGCGCCGAGACGCTCGGCTTGGTGGGCGAGAGCGGTTGCGGCAAGAGCACACTTGGTCGATGCATTTTGCGTTTGGTCGAGCCCACGTTTGGTCGCGTCGTGTTCGACGGACAAGATCTCCTTCCACTCTCGCAAGCGGAGCTGCGGCCGATCCGCAGGCGGATGCAGATCATCTTCCAAGACCCTTATTCCAGCCTTAATCCGCGTATGACGGTTCGCCAGATCGTGGGCGAGGCGATCGACATTCACAAGCTCGCCAAGACGCGATCCGACGCCGACGCGATGGTCGCCGACTTGCTCAAGAAGGTGGGTCTACGTCCCGAGCACGGCAGTCGATATCCTCACGAGTTCTCTGGTGGGCAGCGGCAACGCATTGGTATCGCGCGTGCGCTCGCCGTGCAGCCAGACTTCATCGTGTGCGACGAACCGATCAGCGCGCTCGATGTGTCCATTCAAGCGCAGATCGTCAACTTGCTCGTCGAGCTGCAAGAGCAAATGGGTCTGAGCTACTTGTTCATCTCGCACGATTTGAAAGTCGTCGAGCACATGAGCCATCGAGTGGCTGTCATGTATTTGGGTCGAGTGGTCGAGATCACCACGGCGCAAAAGCTCTACGAACATCCTCGGCACCCGTACACGCGAGCGCTGCTCAGTGCGGTTCCGAGCCCGGATCCCAGCAAAAAGAAGCTGCGTGTGCTGCTCGAGGGAGATGTACCTTCTGCCATCTCTCCGCCGAGCGGGTGCGCGTTTCATCCGCGTTGCCCACGTGCGATCCCGGGCACGTGCGACAAGGAAGTGCCGCGACTGAACGAAGCCGAACCAGGACATCGGGTGGCGTGCTGGTCGCCACATACTTCGTAAAATGGATCTCCCCGAGCGCATTGGACGATACGAGATCATTCGCCTGCTCGGACAGGGTGGGATGGGTCGTGTCGTCCTCGCCAAAGACTCGGTGCTCGGCCGAATGGTCGCGGTGAAGACGCTGCGCGACGACCTCGGTCTCCCGCCTGAACTCAAGGCCACGCTCATCGAGCGGATGCGCAACGAAGCGAAGGCCGCCGCGACACTGAGTCATCCGAACATGGTCACGCTCCACGACATGGGCGAGGAGGCTGATTTAGGCCTGTTTCTGGTATTCGAATATGTCGCGGGTCCAACACTTCGCGACCGCGTGGCGGACGGCCCAATGCCACCGATGGAGGTCGCGCGTCTGGCGAAAGAACTCGGCGGCGCGCTGACTCAGGCTCACGCGGCGGGTGTCATTCATCGCGACGTGAAACCCGAGAATGTGATCTTGTCGAAGACTGGCAGCAAGCTCACCGACTTTGGCATCGCGCGCATTCCGGATTCGACACTGACCGCTGCGGGTGCGACGATGGGCACGATCGCATACGGTGCTCCCGAGGCGCTCGCGAAGGGCGATTTCTCGGCGGCTTCGGACCAGTTCTCGCTCGCGGCGACTCTGTACGAGGTGCTCAGCGGCAAGCGCGCGTTTGCGGGTGACGACGCGCTCATGACCGCGACCATGATCGCGACGCTCGATCCAACCCCGCTCAGTAATTCAGAGGTCGACCCGTCACGACGGCTCGTGATGAGCCGCATCGATGGCGTGCTCTCTCGCGCGCTCTCCAAGGACAAGCAACAACGCTACACGACGTGCGAAGCTTTTGGCGACGCACTGGCTGCCGCGATCGATACGCGCACCTCTGGCGCGTTTGCGACGTTGCCTCCACCAAGTTCGCAATCGCTCATCCCTCGTTCGACGCGCCGTTGGCAAAACATCGTCGCGGGAATTGGACTGCTCGTCATCGTCGGGTTGGTCGTGATGGGGCGGCGCAATGATGCTGAAAAGACGCCGCGCAAAGACGATCCCACACCAAGCGCCGCGGTGTCGTCGGCACCCAAACCGCCTGTCGTGATCATCCCAGCGCGTCCGAAACCGAAGCCTTCCGCTGCCCCGAGCGCGCCCACAGATGCAGCAGTCCCCGACGCAGCGCCGACGATTCAGATCCCGCAGCCCCTCTAAACCAGCGCCGCCGTCCCTCGCTCGCCGCACCCCGCACCGGTCCCGTCCCCGTCCCGTCCCCGTCCCCGCTCCCGCTCCCGTCCCTCCCCGCGCCCGTCTCGGTCCGCGCTCCGGCCCTCTATCGTTGTTGGGGGACTCTTTCTCACCATCGACGTATGCTCTCCGGAACGAATGCGCACTCCTCGATTCATCCTCGCCTCGATGCTTCTCCTCACGGTAGTCGGTTGCCGGTCACGCAGACATGGTGCCTACTATGATGCCGGCATCGCCCCGACTCCGGTGGCGACCGTTGCCGCAACAATCGATGATGACGCCGGCGATCCCGAGGCGGATGAGGCCGCGCGCAAAGGCAACGACATGCACAAGAAGCAGTGCGACAAGGCGGTGCCGGAAGGCTGCAATTCGCTCGCGATCGACTACCAAGAAGGCCGCGGCGTGCCCGTCGATTATCCGCAGGCGATCATCTATTACAAAAAATCTTGCGACATGAAGCTCGCTGCTGCTTGCTCCAATCTCGCGTCGCTTTACGAAGACGGCAAAGGCGTGCCGGTCGACCTCGTCAAGGCGAGCACGCTCTACGAGCAGTCGTGCACGGCCGGCTCTCTGCGCGGCTGCAATCTCCTGGGCGTGCACTACCTCTACGGGCGCGCGGGTCGCACCAAGAGCTATACGCAAGCGGCTACGCTCTTCAAGAAGGCGTGCGACGGCAACGACGCCTATGGGTGCAGCAACTACGGCTACATGTTTCGTCACGGCTATGGGGTCCCGCTCGATCTCCCCAAGAGCCTTGAGCTCTATCAAAAAGGCTGCGACGGCACCGATCCCAACGGCTGCGCAGGACTTGGCTACGCCTATGATCGTGGCCTCGGCACCACGAAGAATCAAGCGACCGCCGCGGTCTACTATCGCAAGGGGTGCGACGGCGACGACGAGGTCGCGTGTCTCAATCTCGGTTTGCTCTACGAAGACGGCAATGGCGTTCCACAAGACGTCTCGAAAGCCGCCACGCTCTATCAAAAGGCGTGCGACCTCGAGGACTACACGGGGTGCGACAACATCGGCGTGCTTTACCGCGACGGGCGTGGCGTCAAGAAAGACCTCAGCAAGGCGCGTGCGCTCTTCAGGAAGGCCTGCGACAACGAGAACGCCGACGCCTGCACGAACTTGGGCGCACTCAAGCGCTGACGCTGAGGCAATTGCGCTGATCCTCGCGAGACCCCTTTTTTTGGGCTCGCCGTGCGCCTATGCTCCGCGACCCTGAGCTGCACGTTCGCGCAACGCGACGGCAGACCGCAGACCACGGACACTGGACATGAATCATCTCGTCTCGCTCTACCGGCAGATGCTCCTCATTCGTCGCCTCGAAGAAGAGGCTGCCCGCGCCTACGCGATGGGGAAAATCGGCGGGTTTTTGCACCTGTACATTGGGCAAGAGGCCGTCGCGGTTGGTGCGTGCGCGGCGCTCAAACCGGATGACTATGTCGTCACTACTTATCGCGATCATGGCATCGCGATCGCCAAGGGCATGAAGCCCGGCGCGCTGATGGCCGAACTCTACGGCAAGGCCACGGGCTGCTCGAAGGGTCTGGGCGGGTCGATGCACATGTTCGACAAAGAACATCACATGCTCGGCGGGCACGGCATCGTCGGCGGTCACATCCCTTTGGCAACAGGTGCCGCGTTCGCGTCGAAGTACCAAAAAGACGGTCGCGTCACGATGTGCTTTTTTGGTGACGGCGCTGTGAGCATTCAAGGATTTCACGAGGGCGTGTCGCTCGCCGCGTTGTGGAAGCTGCCGATCGTGTTCGTTTGCGAGAACAACGAGTACTCGATGGGCACGCCGCTCTCGCGCACACTCGCGCAAGAAGACATCAGCCTCAAGGCGACAGGCTATGGCATCCCTCATGATCGCTTCTTTGCGACCGAAGTGCTCGACGTCGAAAAGCGGCTTAAAGTAGCCGTGGATCGCGCTCGCAATGAATCGATGCCGACTCTCGTCGAGGTGCGCACGTATCGCTTCCGTGGTCACTCGATGAGCGATCCGGGCAAGTACCGAACCGCCGCCGAGCTCGAAGAACACAAGCAACGCGATCCACTCGC
>JAYVXK010001054.1:0-11315 GCA_043785265.1 Myxococcales bacterium
TGTAGTCCGCGATGCCCTGATGTTCGTGGCCGTGTTCGCGAAGGCCACTGGTGGGTCGCACGACGAAGCGCAGCAGCGTGTCGCAAAAACCACGCGCGACGCGGCGCGGATCGGCTGCGGAGAGTGGAGTCATGATGTGCTCGGTCGCGCAGTACGTGTCGTATTGGTGACCGTGCTCGATGTACGCGACGCCGTTCCAGTAGAAGAACCAAGGATTGAACTCGATGCGAGCGAGGAACTCGTCTTCTGCGATCGGCGTTTCGCCACGCGTTGCGTGACCGAGAAGGATCTGGCGAAAATCAGCCTTCACGTCATCCCAATGAAATTCCAGATCGTGATTGCCGTGCACCACCGTGAGCGCATGACCTTTGGCCACGAACGCCGCGAGCGCATCGAAAACATCCGCGTGTCGTTCGCTCACTTTTCGTAATTTGATTCGCGTGTGCTCGCTTGCGTTGCCTAGTCCGTGAGCGCGCTCTTCGCTCGTCAACTCGACGGTGGCGTCGGTTGTGCCGACGGCCATCCCGATGAAGTCGATGAAGTCGCCTGCGATGACGATCCGCCAGCGCTCGCCCGCAGGCTTTGCCGAAGCGTAGTGTCTCAGCAGCAAGACCAGATCGGCGTCGATGCGATGCGAGCGCTGAATGGGCGCGCCAGTCTTGCGGTCGTTCAAGTCGTTTCCGAGATGCACGTCGGAGAAAACCAGCAAGCTCTCTTTGGGACTCGTCGATGACACAGGCTCAAACGGATCATGGATCACCCGACACGCTTGCGCAGTCATCATCGCGTCACGCCAATCGCGCGCAATTTGGCAAGCGGCGCCTGGTTGAGTTCGCAGCTACGCTTAGAGGTTAGGGACGGCAGCGGAGAACCGCGCGGAGCAGCGGGGACGGCCTAGTGCGGTGGCCTACTTCGGGGACTCTAGGCTGATGCGGCCGAGCGCTCCCGATCGAAACTCGTGAATCAGTACGTCCGCAGCCTTGTGGCGGTCGACCCTCCCGCCGCTCCTCAAGCCGCCACGGCGCCGGCCGATCTCGTCGAGCAGCGCCTCACCATTTGGCGGCAACTCTTTGAGCTTGTATCGAGCGCGCAGCAGGTCGGGGTACCGCTCCAAAAAGTATTGCGCGCCGAATGTCGCCACCGATTCGTAGTCGAGCGCCGCATCGGGAATCGCGCCGCCGAGCGCCAAACGCAACGCGGCGAACTCGTCTTCGATTTTCGGCCAGAGAATGCCGGGGCAATCCCACAGCGACATCCCATTGGGGAGCGTCACGTGTTGCCGCGCCTTGGTCACCGCGGGCTCATCGCCGACTTTGGCGACTTTGCGATCCATCAGCATGTTGATCAAAGTCGATTTGCCGACATTCGGAATCCCGACGACCATCGCGCGCACGGTCTTGTGAGGACCCAGCCTGTGCGGCGCCAAACGCTGGCAGAACTCGGGGATCTTCAGCTTCGCACGCGAGCGTGGCTCCGCAGTTTGTTCGACCGCGATGACATTGCGTTGACTGCCAAAGAGCGAAAGCCATTGCTTGGTCACGACTGGATCGGCCAGGTCGGACTTGCTCAGCACTTTGATGCACGGCTTGTCGTTGCGAATCTCACTCACGATCGGATTGGCACTCGCGGCAGGCATGCGCGCGTCGAGGACTTCGATGATCACGTCTTGCGAAGGCATCCACTCGGCGAGCTCGCGCCGCGCCTTCGTCATGTGACCGGGGTACCATTGGATGCCCATCGAGGCTGTGCGTCGTAGCACGGGCGTACTGCCGCCGCGCCTTTCCGGTCCGTTCCCGTTCCCGTTCCCGTTCCCGTTCCCGTCACCGTCCCCGTTCCCGTCACCGTCCCGGTCCGGGTCCCCGTTCCCGTTCCCGTTCCCGTCGCCGTCCTCCCGTTCCCGTCGCCGTCCTCCCGTTCCCGTTCCGGTTTGCAGTTGCGTCTCGTGAGGGGGCGCGAGCGGTCGTGAGTGTGCACGACCTCGCGATGAGTCGCTGGTGGTGAGCGAATGCACCAGTCTGTCGGCGTTTGCATCCAAGTGATCGCGAAAGGCAGCAATAACTAGGCGGCGCATGCGTGGCACATCGCTCGCAGTACAGACCATCGGAGGCTCACCATGGGTTGGACAATCAGGATTGCCATCGGCGCCGCGGTCGCTCTTTCACTCGCAGCGTGCAGCGCCGCCCCCGATGACAACACCAACGGTCTCGACGAGACTGCTGCGCTCTCTGACGAACTCTCGGGCGGTGTCCCTAATGGTACCGAGCTCGTCACGACGGCAAACCTCAACCTTCGCACCGGACCTTCGCTCAGCAACGCGGTCATCCTGGTCATCCCGGCGGGAACCGAAGTGGTCGCCGTGAGTGGCCAACCGCAAGGTGGTTTTTATCACGTGCGCGACGGTTCGCATGAAGGCTACAGCTACGGCGCGTACCTCACGAAGGTCTCGAGCAACAACGGCGGCGGCGGTGGCGGCAATGTGAGCGCGATCAGTCGTGCGCTTGGTTGGGTCAGCGCCAAAGTGCCTTATTGCGGCGGCTCGAACGGCGGCACCGACTACATCTGCGGAGGCACTTGCTATCGCCACCACGAAGCCTGGGACGCTTGGCGTTCTGACTGCTCCGGCCTGGTGTCATGGGCATGGGGACTCCCCGCTCCCGGTCGCGTGACTGGCGGATTCGCACCGTTCGACACGGCCGCGAGTTACACGATCAACGCGACGGACTTGCAGCCTGGCGATGCGGTCAACAACAGTCATCACATCATGTTGTTCTGGCACTGGGTCAACAAGGCTTCTGGAACGGCTGCGTTCATCGAGGAGTCCGATTGCGGGCTGAACGCGTTGACTCGAACCTTCCAGTTCTCGATGTCGGGAGACCAAGTTCACATGAGCTACGGCACGACGTTCTACGCGATTCGCAGACGCTAAAGACCAGTTCCGGAGCGCTACTTTTTCGGAGCGATCACACTCGGGAGCTCGATCTTCTTGTAGTCGGCGGGGACCGTGAACAAGCTGTCGTCGAGCTTCTTCTTTTCGATCTTCGTGACCTCCATGCGATTGAGCTCGGTGCCTTTGGCGTCGTAGTCGACACTCTTGAGTGGGAAGAGTTTTTTGTCGCGCTGGTCTTTCGCAAAGCCCGAGGTCGGCGCTCCTCCGCTCTTCATTGCGGCGAGATCGAAGAACGCGATGCCCTGCGCGAGACAGACTTCGCTGCGTTTGCCGCTCGCGTCCGTCGCCGTCCAGTCTTCGCAATCGATGCCCGCAACGGTCTCGTGTTTGCCAGTCTTCTGCGCGGTGCTCGTATCCGGATTCGTGCTCGGCGCTGCGCTTGGCTTGTTGAAGTCCAAGTCCATGTAAGACTTCTGCGCGTCGATCAGCATGGTGACCTTGTTCGCCGCAGGATCGAAAATGGCAGCAGAATCTCCCGTCGGCGAAGGCACGTCGAAGCGAAGCTTGTCGCCCTTTGCCTTGACGATCATGTCCGAACCAGCTTCGCCAACCCGTTGCGTATGCATGGTGATCTCCCCCTCGAAGCCCGTGCCGAACCCCTTCGAGCAAGCGGCGGTCGAGAGCATGAGAGCGAGAACCGAGAGTGTCATCGTGCGCATGGCGGAGAGCATCGCACGGGATGGTAGTCAGCGATGGATTAAACCGTTTGCCGCATCGATCGTGATCTCACTTCCCTCTTGCAGCGTCTCGTCGCCGCTCGCGGTCGTGACCACTACTTTGCGATTGGTGTAGTCCACACGCATCGATGACACGCCTACAATGCAGGGCTTGCCGAGCGCACGCGCTGCGATCGCGCCGTCTCCTGTGAGCCCACCTCGCGTCGTGACCAATCCCGCGCATGCGCGAATGCCGTCCATGTCTTCGGCGCTCGTTTCGATGCGGATGAGAATCGCGCGCGTGCCCTTCTTCTCGAAGGCGATCGCCGATTCGGACGACGTCGCCAACGGACCCGTCGCCTTTCCTGGGCTTGCGCCTTGACCTCGTGCGAGCAGCGCTGTCACGCAAGCCTCGAGAAGTCTGCAATGCGCAGCATGCAGCCCGCGCCATAAGAGAGGAGCGAGAGTCGCTTTGGAGTGGTCGCGTCGTTGGGATCGTTGACGAGCGTCTCCACAAAAATCTTGTCCACTTGCTCTGCGAGTGTCCCCATCGCACCTAAGGCTTCGCGAACGCTCGCCTCCGTCACGAGCGACTTGGTTTTTTCGTCCAGCGCGCGCACCAGGTCCACGATTGCTTGGTCCGTGGGTTTACTTAGATCGGACTTGCTCACGAGCTCCGGTTTGGCTTCCTTGCTGATGCCTGAAAGTCGCTTGGCCACAGTGCGTGCCGTGTCGAGCCATGCGGCCTTGTCGCGGACGAGGTGGTCGAGTGCGCGCGCTTTGCCGAGCGCGTACGCGGGATGCACTACCGCGAGAGCAATCTTCCCCTCGACAAATGCGTGACCCGCAAGAACAGCGTCGGCAGCTGCGCGGCTCGTCTTCTGCTCGAGCAATCCACGCAGCCGCTCGGCCGTGAACTCTCCCAGCTTGGTGACGGTCTCGATCTCCGAAAGCTCTGTTTTCTTGCCGGCAAACCCTGCATACGCGTGCGTGTAACATGCAAGCATGTCCAAGCCCGCGTAACGCGAATCATTGGCTTCGAGCACCGTTCGCAGGACGCCGATCGTCGCGCGGCGAAGCGCATAGGGGTCTGCGGTGCCTGTCGGTTGCAAGCCGATCGCAAAGCAACCCACGAGCGAGTCGATGCGATCAGCGAGCGCCACCACACGTGAGATGTCCGCGGCGGCGATCGGACCGTCTGCGCCGACTGGGCAATAGTGATCGGCGATGGCGTCACACACCGCGTCGGCCTCACCTGAGTGTTTGGCGTAGACGCGACCCATGATGCCTTGCAGCTCAGGAAACTCCCCCACCATGAGAGACACGAGATCGTTCTTCGCCAGGAGTGTCGCCCGCTCTGCTTGCTCGACCGCCTTGGCATCGAGTCCCAAACATCGACCTAAGTATTTTGCCAACACTTGCATGCGGGCGACCTTGTCTCGCACGGTCCCCAATCGATTGTGAAACACGATGCCGGCGAGCTTGTCGATGCGACCGTCTTGTTTTTGCTTCTTGTCTTCTTCGAAGAAGAACCGCGCGTCGGCCAGGCGCGCACGCATCACCCGATCATTGCCTTTGGCCACATTTTCGGGCTTGTTGGCGGTGTTCACGACGGCGAGATATCCGGGCAGAAGCGTCTGACCCGCTTCGTCTTTCTGGACGACGAAGTACTTTTGGTGACCACGAGCCACTGCACGGATCACTGCAGCCGGCAGCTCGAGATACTCGGGCTCGAACGAACCCGTGACCACGTGAGGCTCTTCGACGAGCGAAGCATTTTCGCGGATGAGAGCCGGATCAGGGTCTGCCACACCACCCATCGCCTTCGCGGCAGCCTCCACCCGCTGCATCATGATCGACTCTCGCTCTGCACGATCAGCGACCACATGGGCCGAACGCAGTTGATTTTGGTAATCGAGCGCGCTCTTGATTTCGATCGCACCTGGCGAAAGAAAGCGATGCCCACGAGACGCGCGACCACTCGTGATGCCCGCAAAATGCGTCTCGACGACGCGATCGCCGAGGAGCGCGACGAGCCACTGCACGGGCCGACCAAACTGCGCGTCTCCCGCGCCCCATCGCATCGACTTCCGAAACGGAATCGCAGCGGCGACCGCACTCAACGCAGCGCCAAGCAGATCCATCGACGGTCTGCCTTTCTCGACGCGCCGACCCACCACATAGCGACCGGGCTTTTTCGCAGTGGTCAGCTCCTTCACGCTCAACGCGTCGAGGGACACACCAAGTTTCTGAGCAAACGCCTCGGCCGCCTTGGTCGGCTTACCGTCCTTGAACGCGGCTGTTTCTGGCGGCCCGGCAACTTCTTCGTCGACATCGGACTGCGCCTCTGCGACCTCGTGCACGAGCACCGTGAGTCGCCGCGGCGTGCCGAGCGACTGCACCTCGCCGTGAGTGAGGCGCAGCTCCGAGAGCTTCGCGACGATGAGAGCCGGCAGCGCTGCAAGAGCGGCGTCGACGAACGAAGACGGAAGCTCCTCGACGCCAATTTCGAAAAGAAGTGCTTGAACCATGAGTGAACGCTCGCACCTTGCCGACAATCGCGCGCGAATTCTAGTCCTGATCGCTTCGGTCCTCGCTTGACGGCTCCCTTGCGGTACCCCACTAGTTGCCCATGACGTCGCCAGAGACCTGCAACTGCGGCTACGACGCCAAGCACCCCATGATCGAAACCCACGAGCATTATAGCGCGCTCGGCTGGGTGCTCTTGATGTGTGGGGCGACACCCGTGCCCATCCGCATCGACTACCGCTGCAGTCGTTGCGAGGTCGTCCTCACTTACACCACTGATCCGAAGATGCTCCGCAACTATCATCAAGGTGGAAGGCGCTAGCGAAGCGCTCAGGCCACCGCTTGGACGCGCTTGACGATCGCCCCAGACAGAATCTCCTTGTGCCGCCAAGTCGGCCGAATCGGCGTGAGCAAACTTGGCGTCACCTCGCTAGACGGAAACATCTGCACGAACGCCGGCGCGGCCTTCACGCGCGACACGAGCGTCTTCTCCAAAATCATCGAAGTGTACTGTTCTGCACCTGCCTCAGGCGTGTTCGCATTCAAGATGACCTCGAGGTCTTGATGTCGTGCGACGCGCGCGATGCCGCGAATCTTACTGTCGAGCGGAGACCAGTTGTCCGCGCACGTGCCATTTTCGCTGATGCCCCAGACACCTGCGTCGGTGTTCATGAACAACGTCTGGTTGCCGATCGTGTGACCCGGGGTGCGCAAGAGCATGAGCCCATCGCCTAGTTGCAAGTCACCATCCGTGAGGGAGACGTGGTTCATGCGGACACCGCGGCGGCCATCGGCAATGAACCAGGCGCGTTGCATGGGATGGACATCCTCCCAGTCATCCCACTCGTTCTTGGGTGCGAGCAAAGTCGCGTTGGGAAAACGTGCGGTGTGGCGACCGTCTTCCGTGCCGAGCAATGCGCGAATGTCTTGCGTGTGGAAGTGATCGAACGCCACGTAGTCGATATCGGCGACGCGAAGGCCCAGCGTCTCGAGCTGCGCTTCGAGTGTCGGAAAGCGCTTGGCGACTATCGGCTCGAGCGCACCAAACTGTGCTGCAAGCCGCGCAAAATAGGGGGTTGCGCGTGCTGCCTCGATGTCCGAGGGATTGAAGAGCAAATTCTTGAGCACGCCGTTTTGAAAAAACTGGACGAGCACACATCGATGACTGAACTGCACGAATGGAGAGAGTGATCCTGCCGCAGACTGGAACGCATACTTGGTGGGGTAGGGCACCGTGGTCAGCGGCAGTGTCCGAACCGACAGCACTCGCGCACCCGACGCGAATCGATCATGGAGTCGCTCGGCAGTGACGCGCACCGCGCGGTGTCGGGCTCCGTGTCCAGCGGTGAGCCACGCATCGTCGAAGTCAGGGAGACGAACTGTACCGGTCGGGGCAGTGAGCATGGTCGCTACGTTAGCCGGTGCGTTCATGATCGCAATGCTCCCGCGAGACATGTCGTCGCTCTGTGCGTGTCATCGTGACGCGGGGCCCACCGCCACCATCGCCAGTTCGATCGGCGAGCCATCGCGACCCGGCTCGATGCGAGCTGCACTCATCCCGCGCTATGATTTACGGCACTTCACACGTTTTGCACTCTGGCCTGCATGTTGCGAAGGGTGTCGCACAGCATGCGTGCACTCTTCAAAATCGCCGCGGTTGGCTCACTGGCGTTGCTGTGCGCGTGTGGCCCAACCCAGACCGTCTCGCTTCTTCATTCAGTGGGCGCTCCCGTCACCATGACGCCGAGCGAGGCGATTCCGCTCGAGGTCGTCACGCGATCGACCGGCGTAAAGGACCCGCTGGTCGTCATCGGAGCAGACGTCTCTTATGCCGATGTCGAGACGACGATCGGAACTGCCATCTCGAGCGCAGCGGCACCCTGGGCCGCGAAGCATCGCGACGACAATCCAGAAGGCTGGCAACTGCTGGTCGAAGTGATCGAGTCACGAGCGACATACGCTGACGGTCGCCTCCTTGCTGTGCTCGGTGTGCGACTGACGCTGCGCACACGAACCGACCATCGGTACCTCGCGCAGTCACAAGCGAGTTGTCGCAACGCCTCGCTCGTCCCGGCTGATCGCGGGGCTGAGGTTTTGTACGGATGCATGGCGAGCATGGGTCGCGACGTGGCGAGCTGGCTCTCGATGGTCGACCGGTCCACTCACGCTAGCAACTGACAAAACTGCCTATTTTGTGCCGACTTCGGCGCGCCGTATTTTCAAACACTAACCCTAAGGAGTCGTACCCGTCATGAGAAACATTAACCTCTTCTGCATCGCTGGTGTGTGCGCTCTCGCGTCCGCTGGTTGCTACGGAGAGACCGTCGAGCCTGGGCATCGTGGCTTGCTCTTCGACCCGCGCGGACAAGGTCTCTCGCATGAAGTACTGCGACCCGGCTATCACCACACGGGAAGGTTCGCGCGACTCGACGACTTCGACGTGACCTACTCGACGCACAAAGAAGAGATCCAGACGACGTCCTCAGAGGGGCTTGCGCTCACGCTGCATCTGGATGTGATCTACAAGCCCATCGAGAGCCAACTCTACGAGCTCGATACGGAGATCGGTCCCAACTACTACGACGAGGTGGTGGGACCTGAGTTTCGGAGCGCTGCGCGTGGTGTGTTTGCGCGACATGGCTATGCCGAGCTGCAAGCGAAGAACGAAAAGATCGAAAACGAGGTCGAGGACGACCTACGCAGACGCATCAAAGGTCAGCACATCGACATCCAAAGCGTGACACTCGAAGCAGTCGACTACGCACCAGAGATTTCACAAGCGATTCGCGCAAAGCTCGCTGGAGAACAAGAAGCGCTGCGCCAAAAGACCGCGATGGAAAACGAAGCGCTGCGCAAGAAACTCGAACTCGAACACCACTCGGAAGAGGCCAAAATGAAGGCCAACGAAGAGATTCAGGTCAAAGAGCACGAGAAGGACGTCGCGCAACAGCAAGCGCAGATCGACAAGATCCGAGCTGACTCCGAAGCGCAGAACGAAGAGACGAAAGCCAAGGCGCAAGCCGACAGCATCATGATGATCGCCAAGGCCAAGAAGCAGGAGCAAGCCGCGCTCACACCATTGGCGGTGCAACTCGCTGGATACGAAGCGCTCGGAAAACTCGGCGGCAACGGCACGACGATTCTCCTCGGAGACTGGTCGCGCGCGCCGCAGTTCTTGTTTCCGCCGAGTTTGTGGGGCGGAGGTCCGTATCAAGGCAAGTAGCGTATGATGATCGAGTGAGAACTACCTTTGCCTGGCTAGCCTGCTCGCTCATCGCCTGCTCGGAGGACGCTCCTCAAACGCACGGGCCGAACCTCAAACCCGACGCGGGTGCGGACACCAGTGCGGCGCCTGATACAAGCGTTCCCGTCGATGCAACAGCCGACCAGAGCGTGGCAGACGTCGGCACCGATGCGCCTTCCTGCACCTCGACGACGGCCTTGCTCGCCGGCAACGCGTCGACATTGTGGGGCGGTAGCGCCACGGGAAAAGCAGCGATTACGACCGCAACGGTGGCTGGAAATACGTCTGATCGCATCGCCATCGCCCCAGTCGGCTCCGGCTTCGTTGCGGCGCTCAGAGCCTCTGGCAACGTGATCACGTCGACTGTCTTCACGAACAGCTGGGCAGACACCGCGGCTGTTCCAAACGCAACGACCCTCGACGCACCGGCGCTCGCGACGATCGGAAGTGTCGCGCACTTGGTGTATCAAGATGCCGCGTTCAAGTACGAGCATCGCAAGTATGTCGCAAGCACGTGGGACGTCAGCGACGACCCCGTGGGTGGCAGTGGATCGAATCAAAGTTTTGGTGCAAAGGCACCTGCCGCAACTGGCGCGGGAACGGACCTCGTCGTGCTGCAAGGCGGATCGGATGCCCTCCTCTACGACCAAACTTGGAGCGGGAGTTCGTGGGTCAAGGCGCACCAGCAGGCAAACATGTCGGTCGAAAATACAGTGACCCCGACGATCATCACACTGAGCAACGGGGACCTGCTCGCCGTGTACCTGCGCAAGGCCGATTTCAAAATCATGAGCAGCGCGCGCACGTCTGCAACATGGGAAGTCAACCCGATGCTGTTGGACGCGACTGCCTACACCAACGATCCGGTGGCGCTCACGGCCTTAGGTGGCGGGCGGGCATTGCTGGTGTATCGAGGCTCGAACACCCAACCGTACTTCAGTGTTTATGATCCCAAGAAGACACCCGCGTGGACGGTGCCTGCTCCGTTGTTGCCGAGCAATCCGATGATTGCGTCGACTCCCTCCGTCGCGTTGGGGGTCTGCGGCGATGACGCGATCGTGGCTTACGCCAAGGTCGGCGGCGGCGTCGAATTGGCTCATTTTTCAGGGGGAACGTTCGCTGGGCCGGATCTGGTGATGGGAACTACGGGCGCGACTCAGGCTGCGATCTCGACGCGCTGAGGCGGTCCCCCGCTCGCCGTTCCGTTCCTGTCCCCGTCCCCGCTCCCGTCCCCGTTCCCGCTCCCGTCCCCGTTCCCGTCTCCTTATCCTAAGTGCTCGCTCACTTACCCTAAGAGTCCTCTTCGGGTCGCTCCTTAGTCCCAGTTTCCGGCTCCTCCCCGCAAGGCGGCGAAGCCGACTTCGAGGGGAGGACGGACGACCGGACCGCTCGCCCGCAAGCGCGGAGATGCTGCGTCCTTAGGTACCTCCGATGGATCTCTTAGGCAGCAGCATCTCCGCGCGAGGACGTGCGGTCCGCTCGGCCGGGCGGGGCACCACCTCGTGGATCTCTGCGTGAAGCTCTCTTCTCTCGGCCGGAGGGCCACGATCATCGACAGTTCGCGTGATAGTGTTGCTCCACGCGCTGCACTTCTGGCGAAGCGAGCGTCATGGCTTCGAGTGTGCGAATGGCTCTGCCCGCGCGAGCGCAGCCGCCGTGGTTGATCTCGTCGTTTGCGTAGGCAACGCGGTCGTCGCTCGACATCAGCACGAAGGGTCTCGTGGCGTCGGTGTCCGCGAAATAGACGCGCATGGTCACGGACGCGATAATCGCAGCGCAAAGGCCAAGGATGCTGATCTTGATGGCGAGTGGATAGGCAGCGCCGCGTCGCCACACGGAAGCCGTCACGGCACCCGCGATCGCGCCGCCGACGTGAGCCGCGTTGTCGAAGCCACCATTGTTGCCGAGTGCGTGAAAGATGAACGTGACGGTGAAGCCG